>DASWCA010000527.1:0-18267 GCA_036390355.1 Acidobacteriaceae bacterium | reverse complement strand
GATATGCCTACCTTCTGGCTCTCCTACGTCGGCGTCGACGACATCAACGCCGCTACCGAGAAGGCGAAATCGCTCAGCGCCACCATCCACAAAGGCCCCATGGAGATTCCCACCATCGGTTGGTTCACCATCCTGGCGGATCCCACCGGAGCCACCATCGCGCTCTTCCAGCCCAAGACCGCGTGAGCGCAGCAAAAAAGCGACCCATATCGCTGTGAGATACGGGTCGCTTTTTGACTTAACCCACCGCTTGATCCGTTTCATCCGCGCAAATCCGTGGTCGCACTTACTTCCGTTGGTCAGGCACAAACCGCTCCATGACGGCCTTGCGCATTAGGTCGGGCGGCAGAAGTCCCTGCGCCAGCAGAAAATCGTGAAACTTCTTCTGGTCGAACTTCGGTCCCAGCGCCGCTTCTGTGTCTTTGCGAAGTTGCAGCAGCTTGGTGTAGCCGTAGAAGTAGCTATTCGCCTGGCCGGGCGAGCGGAAGGTAAATCGCTCTACCTCTTCCTTGGCGAAGGCGTGGCTCAGGACCACGTCGTTTTCCAGCACACTGTAGGCGTCCGCCTGGTTCAGCTTGCCTGACTGCAGTTCGGGGTCGAGAAACGCGCGTGCCGCCCGCAGCAGACGAAGTTGCAGCGTCAACAGCTTGCCATCGGCGGGCTCGTAGGGCTCCATCACCCACTCCGCATACAGACCCCAGCCTTCTACGTTGGTCGAGTTGAAGGCGTACAGCGCGCGCGCCAGACTGACTCCGTGCTCGAGCATCGAGTCGAACTGCAACTCGTGTCCCGGGCGCGCTTCGTGCGCGGTCAGCGTCCACGCGACTGCGTCAAAGGTGAAGTCGTCATACTGGTCCGCCTCGCCGCCTGAGGCGGAAGGAATGTTCAGCGGCAGCACGAACTCGCCTCTCTGTCCCGTGTTATGCAGAAAGGGCGGCGGAACCATGTGTGGCGCGGGCTGCTGCGCGGTCTCGGCGGCAGTGGCGATGCGAATAATCGCGGGCCGGGCGGGCAGAGTCACCAGGTTCTTCGCCACGACGATATCTTCAATCGCCTTCAGCCGTGCCTGGTAGAACGGCAGGATAGCGTCGCCGGTAATCTGCGTCTTCTTCAGTTGGCGAATCACGTCGCGATAGCCGGTCGAGGTCCATCCATGCTGCTTTGCAATCTGTGCAGCGAGCGGCGCCATCTCCGCCTGGTACGCGGTGAACTCCTTATGGGCCATCTCGGCAAGCTGCGCTGGAGGGATATCGACGCCATAGTTCTCCAGCGCCAGCGCATACTCCTCCGGTTGCAACCGGAAGTCATTGCGCGCCTTCGGCATCACCGTCGCCCGAATCCAGGTGTCGTAGTCCGCCAGCTCCTGCCTCAATTTGGCGAAGGGCTCTTCCCAGCCCGTTAGCTTGTATTTGACGAATAGCATCTGGATGCCATCGACATAGTTCTTGTTGCGCCCGAGCTTCGTCTCCATCTCTCCGACGGACGGATACACCACACCGGGCTTGGCCATCTGCTCCATCACGCGCTGCTTCAGAACATCGGTGAAAGGCTTGAATCCGGGTTCCACGCCTGCATACTTGCGCAAGCGAACCACGGCCGCCGGTCTCCGATCCGCCGCGACTTGATCGTCCAGCAGAGTACGAAGCCCACCAAACACCAACTGGCTCGCATCGAGGAACTGCACCTTGTGTGCGAGTTGATAGTCGTTCTGGCGAAATTGGAGGTTAAATGTCTTCTGCAGAATCTCGATATCTTCGCGAACTTCCTGACTCTTCTCTTTCGCTTCGATCGTCTTCAGCTTTAGGAGAATGTCCTCAAGCTCCTTGCGCTGCACAATCTCGTCAGCCCGCGTCGCGTCCGTGATCAGGGGATCGTAACTGACAATGCCCTGCGCTGAGCCGCCCTCCGGCGAATGCTTCAACTGCACGTCCAGAAGCATCTGGGTGTGCTGATTGCTGCGCACGACCCAGGCCGGTTCAGCCGCGGCAGGCACTGCAGATGTGGGAGCGGAAGGAGTTTGTCCCGTTGCGGAAAGGTTCGCGGCCCCAAGGCCAGTGGCAAGGATCGTCAACCAAACGGCAGTACGGTGCATCGGCGGGTCTCCAGAAATGGGAATACGACCAGCATACGGTTTTGAGCGCGAGGATGTGCTCTATGGCTTGGTCGGCTGCGTCCCGCTCGTGCCGGTTGGGGTCGTCCCCGTGGGGGTCGTGCTGCTGCCGAATCCCGAGCTTCCCAGCGTGCCCGCGCCAGCCGATCCCGCGCCGGCGTTCAAAGCCGACTTGGCCCTCAGGAGTTCGACCCGCGGATCGTAGAGAAACTCCCAGGTCTCGTAGGTCGTCTGCTCGTTCGGCTCGATGATGGAATTGCCTGACGCATTGCTGCCGACGCCCATGAAGGGTCCGGCGCCAGAACCCGGCAAGCCCGTTCCGAATCCGGACGAGCTGCCGAACGGCGAAGCTGAGCCTGCTGGATTCGTCGTGCCTGTTCCTCCTGGCGCACCTGCCGCGCCGGTTGTGCCACTCGCTCCAGCCGCGCCGGTCGCTCCGGTCCCGGTTGCTCCGGTCCCGGTTGCTCCGGTGCCCGCTGCTCCGGCCGCACCTGCTCCACCGGGAGCGGCCGGTGTGGCAGCCCCGCCGAGCCCGGCCGAGGTCAATCCCGCCGCCGAACCCAGGCCGGCGCTTGCGATCCCGGCCAGCGGCTGTCCGAAGAATCCCTTCACTGTCGTCTTGTTCTGTCCCACGAGGATCAGCCGGTAATCCTGGCCCTTCAACGGGTCGACATACTTCTGCCGCAGGTAGCGGATGTTGTTGGTCTTCTCCAGTTGCTCGATCGATCCCGGGTAATGCTGGTTCTTGAGGTAGAACCTGCGAATCGCCCGCACGTACTGATCGGCACGGCGCGCCGACTCCACTTCACGCTCCCGCCGCAGTTCGAAGGCCACCTTGGTCGCGGCCACGCTCAGCGCCAGCAGGATCAGCGAGATCGCGACGATGAGGCCCAGCAGCATGAAGCCCTGCTCGCCCTCCCGGGACGGTTGCCGTTCCTCGAACCTCGAACCTCGAACCTTGAACCTGTTCAGCATCAATTTGCCAGTAGGGGAAGTGTCTGCTGGTTGTTGTTCTGCATATCTTCCACCAGCATGGACTTCGCGTCGACCGAGATCACCCGGTACCGGCGCAGCACAACGTCGCCGGCCGAGGCCAGGTACACGTCATCGTTGTGCAGCAACAAGGCCCGTCTCGCCCCATTCGCCGACGCCGTACCAAAGAACTTCAGGTCGATTGGCGGGGGCGGAGGCGGTGGAGGACAATTCGGCGGACACGGAACAGGTGGCGGTGGAGGAGGAGTGTTCCGGGCGGTGCTGACCGGCGTCGGAATCACGACCGGCGGCGCCGAATTCGGCGAAAAAATATTGCGTCCGATTCCCGAGTACGCGACCGACTCCGTCACCAGCATCGCATCCATATGCAGTGTCGGATCGAGCGCAGCCGAAGTCGTCCCGACAGCCTTGGCTGGGTTTCCAGACCCCACCGCAGGGTTCGCCGGAGCATTCACAGGCGCCGGCGTGGCCGCAGGCGCGGTCACCGGGGCTGGAGTATCCGTCGCGAACAGCTCTTCATATACATATATAGCTGCGCCCAGAGCAGCGACTCCGAGCACTGCGGCCATGATCGTTTGCCTGCGGTTGGCGGCTCCGAGATTCATCGCGAACCTCCCGCCGGAACCGCAGTACTCCCGGCAGACTCGTTGCTAGCGGCGGGCTCAGCATCCGGCGGCATTCCTCCGCGCAGATACGTCCTTAGTCGCAGGCGGAGATTTACGGTGCCGCTCTGCTGCCCGGTCAGCGTCACGGCGTCGATGACGTAGAACATCTTGTCCCGCTCGAGCGAATTGAGAAATAGCACCAGCGGTCTGTAGTCTCCGCTGAGCCGCGCATCGATCCGCAACTCGGTAAGCTCGCCGGTCGAGCCTGCAAGTATGCCGGCATGCTGATACTGCGCGCCTCCGAGCCGAACGCCCGCCTTCTTGGTCAACACACCGAGCTCGGCCGCAACCTGCGAGTCAGAATCGGGAAGACGCTGTTTGTAGAACTTGTCCGCGTCGGTGGTCGCGGTGGCCAGTTTTGCATCCAGGCCGCGCAACGGTTCAACGGCGATCGCGGCGGTCTTCAGCGCGATCTGTTGTTGCTCGGTGGCAGCCGCGTTGTAGTTGCTCGACGCGTGCCACAGAAAAGCCATGTGCGCGAGCAGATACACATTCACCAGCGCAAGCAGGCCAACTCCGGCCCAATGCAGGTTCAGCGGGCTCAGTAGACCTCGCGCCGGCGCTGCGCCATTTCCGTTCGCAGCCTTCTTTTGCACTGTGACTGCGCTCATTTGGCCACCCCCGGCGCAGCGGCTTTTTTTGCGGCAGGTTTATGGTTCGAAGACGCGGGCTTCTCGCTTCCCTTATCTTTCTGCGCTGCTTTCTGGTCCGGACCCTGTGTCTGTCCGGAAAGGGGGACATAGCGACTGGAAATCTCGAACTCGACGCCTCCAGGAGCGCCCTGCGCAACCGGCATAAGCCTGGTTCGGTCCTCGGTCTGCGCGGTTTCGTTGGTCAGCCGGGAAGACTGGAACCGCTGGCTGCGTTCCAGATTGCGAACCAGTTCCACCGCCCGTTCGCGGTCTCCACTGACTCGCAGCCGTATGTTGACTTCGCGCTCAGGCGTAACCGCCGGTTCAATATTGGTGACCTGGACTCCAGCCGGAAGGAGACGTTCGAGATCCATCATCACCGAAGTCCAACTGAAACTCTTGCTCGCAAACAGCGTATTCAGGAACTTCGAGCGATCCAGCACGGCGCGGTTCTGAGGCTGCATCATGCGCGCTTCGTTCCTCTGCCGCTCGGTCTGCAACGCAGCGGTCTGCGACTTTAGCGCATCCATCTGCGCCTCGGCCGTACGCGCCCGGGCATTCATATAATGCAGGCCAATTCCAAGCGCTATAGCCGTCACCGCCAGCGCAGCCATCGCCAGGCGCAGGCGCGCGAACAGAGGCCGCAGCTCGACAAACGGGCGGGTCGCGAGATTGATTGAAATGCGCATCAGTTCGCCAGGGCTCCCCGAACTCCTGCAAGCCACCCTAACGGAATTCCCGCCGGCGAGCCAGCCGAAGTTGCTCCATCGCCCAGCATCTGCCGGTCTACGATCTCCTGCACCGCAACCGGCCTAATTCCCATTCCGGCGCTCTCCGCGTCAAGCACGCCGATCAGCGCCGAAGCTCCCAGCGTCCCCGCCGCCAGAACCACCGCCGGCACGGTCTGTAGTGTGTCTTCGAAATACGCCGCCGCGACGCTTACCGCCTGCGCCACCTCATTTGCGGGAGCAGCCACACTGCTCTCCGCGACAGCCTCAGGCTCGCTCGCTGGCGCCTGCCGATCCGCCGGACCAGACCCGACCGCCGCCATGCGGGCCGCAATCGCTGAAATGCTGGTCTCCGCGGGCTTCTTCTGCGCCGATCCTTCGCTGGAGGTAGACGAGCGCACCTCGCTCGGGCCCGCTCCCAGGTCGACCGTGCGATGCAGCAGCAGAACGCCGTCTTTGACAATCGCCGTGGTCACGCCCTCGCGTCCGGCATTCACCACAAGCACCGGGCGATCGGTCTCGCCGAGCCCGGCCAATGCCGCCAGAGTGCTCGGCAGCACTGCGCCCGGCTCAAAGCCCGCCTCGCGCACGACGCTCTCGTAGTCGGCGAGAACTTCGCGCGGCATCGCCACCGCCAGCACCTGCACGCCAGCCCTCGAAGTCGCCATCACCTGATAGCTCACAGCTGCGTCATCCGCGTCGAACGGCAGCAGCTTCTTCAGCCTGAAGCGCACCACCGGCAACGCCTCCGCTGCCTTGGCCGGAAGCTCATCGAAGTCCAGCAACAGCACGCGAACCGCCGCGTCCGGCACCACAAGCGTGACCTCGCGGGTCCGCTGCGACACGGCCTCGAGCGCCTTCCGCACTGCCGCAACGATCGTTCCACGGGCAGCCACACTCATGCCCTCGTTCGACACCCCATCCGCCAGCGGCACCCGCGATACGGCGGACAACACCGCCGACGCATCCTCGGCTCGCGCCGCCACGACTCCCTCGGCTCGTACCTCGCACGCCAACCTCGGCCGCGTCCCTAACGATCTCGGCAAGAATTCCATTCCGTCCTAGCTTACCTATTCTCTCTCTCAAACGCTCCAATTCGTTTCAAATCCCACCATCCCGTCCCCAGCCAAATCAGCAAGGCGGCCGTCCATATAGCCAGTTGGGTGTAAACCCACTCACCGACCGGTGACCCGTGGGCATGTGCTTCAGAAATCCGGCTCCAGCAATTATGCAGAAATACCTCAGAAATCCAGACCATCACAGCTGTGCGAAACGCAATCCCCCACCCTTTCCATCTCGCCATCGCCGTATCCCCTCGAACCTCGAACCTAGTACCTCGAACCTACCCTACCGCCCCGCCTCAATAAACGTAACCTTATTAATTTCCTTCAGAGTAGTAATTCCCAACCTTACCCGTTCGATCGCCGAGTCCCGCAAAAAGCCCATTCCCTTCTCCTTCGCCTTCTTGCGAATCTCGCTGCCCGGCTTCTTCGCCAGCAGCATCTCGCGAATCTCATCGTCCAGTTCCAGCAGTTCGTGAATCGCCGACCGCCCGCGGAACCCGGTCCCCGCGCACTCCATGCATCCCGGCCCCTCGCGGAAGTTGAACCCGCGCCACTCCTCCGGCTCCAGTCCGCTCGCCAGCAGCTCGGCGTCGGAGTAGTGAACATCCCGCACGCAGAATTCGCACACCGTCCGCACCAGTCGCTGCGCCAGGATGCAGTTCAGGGCCGACACAAAGTTATACGGCTCGACGCCCATATTCAAGAAGCGCCCCAGCACATCGACGACGTTATTCGCGTGAACCGTCGTGAACACCAGGTGGCCGGTCAGCGCCGAGTTGATGGCAATCTGCGCCGTCTCTGCATCGCGGATCTCGCCGACCAGAATCTTGTCCGGATCGTGCCGCAAAATCGACCGCAGCCCGCGCGCGAAGGTCAGCCCCTTCTTCTCGTTCACCGGAATCTGCGTGATCCCGCGAATCTGGTACTCCACCGGGTCCTCGATGGTGATGATCTTGTCTTCCTCAGACTTGATCTCGTTCAGCGCCGCGTAGAGGGTCGTCGTCTTACCCGACCCGGTCGGCCCAGTCACCAGCACCATCCCGTACGGCTCCTTGATGTATCGCCGGAACCGCTCCAGGTCCTTCGCCTCAAATCCCACCACGTCCAGCGACAGCTTCTTGAACTTCTCCGACATCGACTCCTTGTCGAGCACGCGCAGCACGGCGTTTTCGCCATGCACGGTCGGCATGATGCTCACGCGAAAGTCGATCAGCCTACCCTTGTACCGCACCCGGAAGCGTCCATCCTGCGGAACGCGCCGCTCTGCAATATCCAGTTCGCTCATCACCTTCACGCGCGAAAGAATCGTCTGGTGATGCTCCCGCGCAATCGGCGCCATCGCTTGCTGCAACACGCCGTCGATGCGGTACTTCACCATCAGGCAGTCGTCGCACGTCTCCAGGTGGATATCCGAGGCGCGCCGCTCCAGCGCAGTAAAGATCGTCGTATCCACCAGCCGGATAATCGGCGAAATATCGCCCTCACCGGTCAGACGCTCAATCGAAATATTTTCGTCCGTGCTGTCATCACCGGACAGCACATCGAACGCCAGCCCTTCGCTCGCCTCGTCCAGAACGCGTTGCGACTGCTCCGTCTTCTTCAGCAGATCGGTGATCTGCGACAGGGTCGCCACCCGAGTCACCAGCCGCTGCCCCAGCAGCCCCGAAATCTCGTCCAGCATCATCAGCTTCGAAGGATCGCTGACCGCAATCGCCAGCCGTCCCTCAAGCTGTTCCAGCGGCACAAAGTTGTACCGGAACATCATGTCCACCGGCACGCTCTTGAACAGCTCATGCGAAATCTTGAAGTTCTTCAGATCGACGAAGTCCGCGTGATAGCGCCTCGCCAGCGCCTGCGCGCGTTCCACTTCGCTCATCCCCATTTCGCTCACACTGAGCGGCACTGCAATCGGAGTTGCCATATACCTGTAAGACTCCCCTCAAACATGTCCGTTACCCTGAATCGACTCAAGCTTGCAAACGTCCCCACCAGTTTCACCGTTCAAGCCGCGGCTGCCCATCCCCCGTACAGTGTAAGCCGCCTGTCAACCAATTAGACTGCCGCAAATAGAAGTGATCCAAAGTGATTATTCTGCCAACAACATCCGAGCAGGCATAGAATTGCTGCGCGATGCGGAGATGGCCATCGGCCAATCTGACGTGGCCTGAGGAGGCCTTTCGATGCGTCCTGGAAAGCTCGTTCTCACCTCCTCCATGCTGGTTCTCTCGTTGCCGGTCCTGGGCGCGAAGTCCGACACCAAGTCGATCCCGCAATCTCCGACGGCCTCCGATCCAGGTCCAGTCCAGACGCTGCAGATGTACTCTCGCGAGACGGTCGTCGACGTGCTCGTCACCGATGACAAGGGCCGGCCTGTCCGTGGCCTGAAGCAATCCGACTTCTCCATGCAGGAAGATGGCAAGCCGCAACCCGTTCGCAGCTTCGGAGAATTCGGCCCGGGATTCGCGGCCACACATCATCATCCAAACCTGGCGCCGGAGATTCATACCAACTATCAGGCGACCCCAACTAGCGGCCCCGTCAATATCCTCCTCATCGACGCCCTGCACCTCAACTTCGTCGCCGCCTATCGCGCGCTGCAGGCCACATCACAGTATGCGGAAAGGATGCCTCCCGGTACGCAGATCGCAGTCTTCTGGCTTTCCGCCAGCGGCCTGCACATCGTGCAGGGGTTCACCTCCGACCCGTCCGCGCTGCGAAAGGCGGTAAGCGTGGAAAGGACTGATATCGGCTCGAACCAGGATTGTTATGTGAACGATCGCCTCACCATCGACGCCCTCAATCAGATAGGCGAGTATGTCGCCGGAATCAAAGGCAGGAAGAACCTCGTCTGGATTACGCGAGGCATGCCGGTCTTTCTTCTACGCGATGGGGGATACAGCTGGGGTGCAGCCACGTCATGTGTCGAAAACAACCCCAGAGGCTTCAGCCAGGTCCGCAGCCCCTATGGGATCGAGATTCCCGGAATGAGCGATGAGGAGAGCTATGGCGTGTACCTGGGCCCGACCCTGTATATGGCTTCAGAACAAGGTCTCGATATGGGCATGGTCCATCGGCTGATGGATACTTACGAGACCTACTCCACCGAACAGATTGCCGTCTGTCCCATGGATCCCGGCGGAGTCCGCGGCCTTGGTACCGCGCAACTGGTGGCCGAGCAAGTGGCCGAACAAAGCGGAGGCTTCGCGAAGTACAACAGCAATGACTTCACCGGGGAACTTGCTGAAGCGATCGACGAAGGCTCGCACTACTACACCCTCTCCTACGTTCCCCCAAGGCGGAAGGACGACGGTCATTACCACACCATCAAGGTCGAGCTGAATCAGCCCGGTCTCCACCTGGTCTATCGCAAGGGCTATAACGCCGAAGATCCGAGGAAGCCCAAGGAGTTCTCCGGGCCCGAACTCATCAAGGCCGCGCTCCAGGGTAAGACGCCCGCTGCCACCCAGCTTCTGTTCGACGCCAAACTGGTGCCGGCGGACACTTCGGCCGTCGCTACGCCCGCTGCTCCGGCGAAAGGAAAGGGCAGAGCTCCGCGCACGCCTTATGATTTGCTGCTTGCCGTGCCCCAGAGTCAGATCACGTACGCAGACGGCCCCGACGGAACCCACAACGTAAGGTTGCAATTCGCCTTCGATGCCTACGACGTCAATGGAAAATTCCTGGGAAACCACAGCCAGGAGCTCTCGTTGAACCTCACCCCGGACCGCTACGAGAGGTTCAAACAAACCCCCGTCGTCTTCCACGAGCAGATCTTCTTCTTCCCGGGCCCGCTCTTCCTCCGGGTCGGCGTCCTCGACGGCGTATCCAACAAAGTTGGCACGCTGGAAATCCCGCTCACTGTCCCGAAGAGGTAGGGTGCCCCATGATCGCCGAGCCAGTCGGCGAGGCTATCGCGGGTTACTATCTCCCACTTTCCCTCCAATCACCCAAAGCGCAATCGGAACGACCCATTCTTGTCCCTCTTTCCCACCGTAAGACCCTGTCAAGAACATTCTCTCAACTAACTCATTACAAATGAGATCGATAGACAGCTAAGTTTGCCCAAGCTGCTACAATAGAAACAGAGATGAAACCAAAGTGCGGCTAGGCGGGGACAGCGCAAGCTCCCGGCCAGCGGCCTTTTTCCTCTCGATCCGACAGCATCACCCAAAAGGAGCGCGCCACATGCGCCAAGGTACGAACGTCTTTGTGTCATCTGTTATTGGCCTTTCTTGCCATGCCACTTGTCTGGCGCGAATGATCGGCGGCACCGGCAATCACAGATATCTCGACGGTTTTTCCGGTAAACCCAATGGATGGAAATATTTGCCCGTAACACACTTGGAATCAAATATTTACAGAGGAGTATTTTGGCAAATTATTGTAAACAAAGCATTTACGACCACCACCCCACGGGGGGGTACCCCCTCGGCGGAAGGTCACGGTGCGCCCACACCGCCGCCGCCCGCTCCGGTGCTCAGGCTGAAGATCGGCAGGTACAGCGCAATCAGAATCGTCACGACCACGCATCCCATCACGATCAGGATGATCGGTTCGATCAGGCTCATTGCCGCGGTGAGGTTGGTCTGCACGTCTTCCTCGAAGAACTCGGCAACCGAGTTCAGCATCTGCGGCAGCGCGCCGGTCGATTCGCCGACCTCGATCATCTCGATGGCGAGTTCGGGAAACACCTTCGTCTCCTCCAGGCTCGCCGACAGTCCCTTGCCTTCGCGCACCGTCTCCACGCTGGAGAAGACCGCCTTGCCGATCTGCTTGCTGTCGATCGATCGCGCTGCCGTCTCCAGGCTCGGTACCAGCGGCAGACCGCCTTTCAGCAGAGTCGACAGCGTCCGCGAGAAGAGGCCGACCTGGTACTTCAGCCAGACGTTGCCGACCAGCGGCAGGCCGATGCGAACCTTGTCCACCAGCGTCGCGCCCGCGTCCGTCTTCATCCAGCGAAACAGCAGAAATCCCGCGAGCGCGAGGGCGGCGGCAACATAGATTCCGTAGCTCTGCGCATCTCGACCCAGCGCGAGCAGGAATATAGTCAGCGCGGGAAGCTTCGTCCCAAGCTGCTCGTACAGTTCCGCAAACCGCGGCACAACGAAGGTAATCAGAAAGATGAACAGCCCGATCACCATCACCACCAGCACCGCGGGATAGATCAGACTTGCAATCAGCTTCTTGCGGAACGTCAGACTCACCCGCTGAAAGTCGAGGTAACGTTGCAACACTTCTTCCAGATTTCCCGAGCGCTCGCCGGCCAGCAGGGTCGTCGTATAAACGATCGGAAAACCGCCCTGCGCCTCGAACGATTCCGAGATCGACTCGCCGTTCTTCACCCGGATCGCGACATCTTCGAGCTGCGCACGGAAGTGCGGCGTCTTCTGCCGCCGCGCCAGCAGTTCGATCGATCCCAGGATCGGAAGTCCGGCGCGAATCAGCGTCAGAAACTGCTGGTTGAAGACCAGGAAAGTCTCCAGTTTCACTTTCTTGGTCTTGCCCTGCCCTGCGAGCAAGCCACGCGCCTTCACGGAGTAGACGTAGTAACCAGCCTGGGCAAACCGTGCCCGCAACTCCTCCGCCGAAGCCGCGGCGTGCGTCTGCTCCTGCACGCGCCCACGCTCATCCGCCAACCTGATCACGAACTCAGTCATAGAAACGTATTACCACACTGCGATACTCTCAAGCGCAATTGCTGTCTTGATCTTAGACGTTGCCCGGCGACTTTCCACTATGGATTGCACCCCTTAGATAGTAAGCGTGGTGCTGGACGCGGGTTTCGCCCGCCACTGCCGCAGCCGGTAGATAGCCCACTCGAACGGGCTGAGCAACGGGTAAATGCCGAACAGAAAATCCGGCAGGGGAATCGTCTCCCACATGCGGGCGCGGAACAGTACCCGCAGCAGCAGCTCAAAGCGATAACGGAAGTTGCGGCGCAGGCCGAGTTCGAATGCGAGTGTCGCAGCGATGGGAACAGCCGTGCGATCCGCGAGAAAGCCGCCCTGCACGAATGCCTGATCGGCGTATCGCAGAATGTGCTCCACGGTTGGGTCGCTCTGCGGCAGCAGGAGGCCGCTCCAGGCATTCATGTCCAGATAGCGGCGAACCAGGGTAAGGGTCGCGGTGAGCTCGGGCAAGATGCCAAAGCCGGAGGCCAGTGTAGCGAGGGCGTCAAGTTGATGCTCGTCCATGTCGCGGACCTGCGCGGCCACGTCGACCAGCGACTTGAAATAGAGCCAGCCGTCGAGCGTTCCGTGAACGCAGAGATACAGCAGGCCCTCCATCCGGGGGAGAGTGTCCACGCGAAAGCCTCCGAAAGAGACCGTCTCGTGCGCGCCGGTAGCGCAGAGGGCGGCGCCAGGCATCTCCGAATTGCGGAAACATCGCCAATGCAGATCGACTTCGAAGCCGGTGGCGGGATTCTCGTAGGCGAGGTCTTTCCAGTGGGAGCGGTAGAACGCCAGCCGTTTGGGCGAAAAACGGTCGACCCGGAACATGCCGCGGTATCCGAAGTTCCGCAGAACCTGGTCGGCCTGGACAATTCGAGACTCGTCGATCAAGAGGTCGATGTCTCCAGGTGTGCGCAGGCCAAGATCGCCGAAGACGGCTTGCGCGAGCGGCAAGCCTTTCAACACTCGTACAGGAGTGTTGTGGTTCTGAAGTTCTTTGACGACACGCCGGAGTTCGGCCAACGAGCGCAGCACCTGATGGGCACTCTCCATCGAAAGCTTCCGAAGCCCGGCAAGGATTGCGGCGAATTCAGGCGATGGAGATTCCCCGATGCTTGTGTGCAGATTCTGAGAGACCAGCGGCACCAGGCGATGACGCTGGACAAGGAGGAGAAAACGCTGCAAGTCGAGCCGCGAGTTGGACAGGTCGCGGATGCGTTGGCGGTCTTCCGGCCGCTGGGGCCAACGCGCGCAGAGCAGCATCAGATTCAGTTCCGGAGACAGGTCGGACTGCCGATCCTGAGGTATATCCGGGGGATGGTGCCGTCGCTCCTGCAAGTCAGCCAGCCTCTCTGCGATCGTTACTCAAGATACATTAGAGCCGCAGAACTTCGAATGGTGATCCGGCTGCTTTTGCTGAAGAGAGGCTCGCTGTATCGTAAGGAAAGAGGAAGAGTTTTATGGATGAAGCAGGAATCGGCCAGGCCTCGGTGGTCCGCTGGAGCCCTGAAGCCGTGGCAACCGAGGTCAACGACGAGGTGGTTCTGATGAACCTCGAACGCAACCGGTGCTATGGCCTGGGAAGCACGGGCAGCGATATCTGGCGCAAAATGGGCGAACCGATCCAGGTGGCGGAACTGATGACGCAACTCCGATCCGCCTACGATGCTCCTGAGGGCCAGATCGAGTCGGACGTGCTGAAGACGCTGAAGGAGTTTGCCGCGGAAGGACTGATCGAGGTGTCCGCGCCAAGCGAGTAATACGGCGGCTCAGCCGTGGATCGCTGGGGACGCTTTCTTCTCGTTCTCCGCGAGGTACCACTCAACCGTCTTGCGCAGCCCTTCGTGGAAGTGGGCCTTAGGCTGGTAGCCAAGCTCTTTCGTGGCACGATCGATGTTTGCCAGCGAGTGCTTGATATCACCCTCTCGCGGAGGACCATAGAGCGGCTTGGCGGTGAATCCGATCTGGCCGGCGATCGCGTCATAGACTTCATTGAGCGTGTGGCTCTTTCCCGTGCCGATATTGAAGACACGGCCCGTGGCCACGTTACTCGGAGCCACGCACGCGAGCAGGTTGGCGCTGACGGCGTTATCCACGTAATTGAAGTCGCGACTGGTTAGCCCGTCGCCGAAGATCGTGGGAGTGACCCCAGCCATCATCTTGTACGTGAACTGGGCAATGACACCGGAATAGGGCGAGTCCGCCGCCTGGCGCGGGCCAAAGATGTTGAAGTAGCGCAGGCAGATTCCTTCCAGGCCGTAGGCACGATAGAACGACTGAATGTAGTACTCGCACGTCAGCTTCTGCACTGCATAGGGCGACAACGGCAATGGCGACATGTCCTCCTGCTTTGGCTGTGTGGGCTGGTCTCCATACGCTGAGGAAGAGGCCGCGTAGACAATGCGCCGGACCTTCGCATCGCGCGCAGCGATCAGAAGGTTCAGCGTGCCATTGACGTTGGACTCGTGCGACGCGAGCGGGTCCTTTACCGATCGAGGCACCGAGGCAAGCGCCCCCTGGTGGAGCACATAGTCGATGCCGTCGCAGGCAGACTTCATTCCCACAACATCCTGCAGGTCCATCTGCTCGAAGGAAATCCGGTGGCGGATGTCGGCGAGGTTGTCGAGGCTTCCTGTGCATAGATTGTCGATCCCTCGCACCTCGTGTCCCTGCTCCACGAGTGCATGAGCCAGGGTCGAGCCGATGAAACCCGCGATTCCTGTGATCAAGTAACGAGCCATCTGTCTCCCGCTCATAACGTACCTGAGCTATTTGTGAATTGCCTGCTAATTCGAACGCGTTCGCACGCATTGTTATCGAATCTGACTCGATACGGTCAACATCAAGTGTTGCGAGCAAAGCGCGTTGCGGTCGATGCAACTTTCGTGCAGGCCTGGCGAAAGTGCCCGAGAACCGATTCCGTCAACGGTATCGAAACGTACACCAACATCATAGTCGACCTGTTCCATTGTCATGGCCGAATGGCAAAGGCCGGATGCGATAATTGTGAGCATGTCGACGACAAACCAAGCTGTTCTACCGAAGATCGCACAGGAGCGCCTCGATCGCCTGCAGGCTCGCACCGCCAGAATCGGAGTCATTGGACTCGGGTACGTTGGGTTGCCGCTTTCACTGCTTCTTTCCGAAGCCGGGTTTAAGGTTACGGGCTTTGATATCGACGAAAAGAAGATTACGAGCCTCGAGGCCGGACAATCGTACATCTTTCGCATTGCGGCAACGGAGATTCAGAGCGCGCGCAAACAGGGCTTCACGGCGACGACGGACTTTGCTCATCTGTCGGAGCAGGATGCCATCATCATGTGCGTTCCCACGCCGCTTACTGGGCACCGCGAGCCGGATCTGAGTTACGTGGAGAATACGGCCAAAGCCGCGGCGCCGTGGATTCGGGAAGGCCAACTCGTGGTGCTGGAGAGCACGACCTACCCGGGGACGACGGAAGAGCTGATGATTCCAGTCCTCGAAGCAGGCAACACGCAAGGGCTGAAGGTTCAGTGTACTGGCACGCCGGCAGATCATGGCGTTTTCTATGTCGCGTTTTCGCCAGAGCGTGAAGATCCGGGGAACGTTACGGTCGCGCGGCGCGACATTCCCAAGGTTGTAGGCGGTCATGAGGCGATCGCTACGGAGCTTGCTGCGGTGCTGTACGAGGGCATCTTTACTCGGTCCGTGCGGGTGTCATCGACACGCGTTGCCGAGATGACCAAGCTGCTGGAGAACATCTACCGCTGCGTCAATATCGCGCTGGTGAACGAGCTCAAGCTGCTTTCGCTCCGCATGGGCGTGGATATCTGGGAGGTGATCGATGCGGCCTCGACAAAGCCTTTCGGATTTCATCCGTTCTATCCAGGGCCTGGCCTCGGAGGACACTGCATTCCGATCGATCCGTTCTATCTGAGCTGGAAGGCGAAGGAATATGACTTCAACACGCGATTCATTGAGCTTGCCGGAGAGGTGAATGAGGCAATGCCGGCGCACGTGGTCCAGTACGTTGGGAAAGGTCTCAACCAGCACAAAAAGGCTTTGAACGGTTCGCGAATCCTGATGCTTGGGATGGCTTACAAGAAAGACATCGACGATCTGCGCGAATCGCCTTCGCTAACGGTGATCGAGTTACTTCGCGAACAGGGCGCCGAAGTTCTCTACAACGACCCATACTTCCCTACGGTTGGCCGTGGCCGGCATTACAACCTGAACATGACGTGTACACCGCTCGATAGTCTCGAGCAGTACGACTGCGTTCTGATCATGACCGACCACTCCGACTACGACTACGAAGATATTGTGGCGCGGTCCAAGCTTGTGGTGGACTCCAGGAATGCAACCAAGGGAATCCAGTCGGAGAAGATCGTTCGCTGCTAGAGACGCGCTCTTTGTAACGTGGAAGACACTAGCAACGGCGACACGCCGGACTGTTAAGCTACACCAAGAATACTTTCTGATTTGGCTCGAAATGTTGAATAATCTCCGGGCCTCGTCAGCGGATTTAATTGCTTATTGTCAGAATTGTTTTCTTCCGAATTCATGTGATATAAGTAACCAAGTTCAGGCGGGCATCAGATAAAAGACCTGAACAATCTGTAGTACCTGAGTTTATTTTTTCTCTATTCCAGCACAATGTTCACGATTCATTCTTGAGTTGTCCTGAACGAAGTGCATGCTCTTATTCTGCTGGTTCTGATGATTAAGGAGATTGCTCACTGGAGCTATCTTTCTCAGGCAGGCAAGAATAATTTGAGATTTTTCGTGGCTCCTTCCCTATTCAAATCCATCCTTGATGGCCCTACGCAGAGACTGAACCGTGCCTCGGACAGCGTTCTGAAGGAAGACCTTTGGACTCTGCCGTGGTAATAGCAATCATCGATACCTGCGCCTATTACTGAAGTAATCGCCGCCGAGAAGTAACGGTTATTTCAACAGAACAGACTTTCTGACCGGAAGAGTTTCCGGCGTTAGCAGAACTGTGTTCCCTGGAGTTTGGGAGCAAGAGAGCCGTACAACTCATCGACTGTTCGCTTCCCCGAATCAGGTTTTCAGGGGAGCCGGACCAACTGCGTTCTTCAGGAGCATTCACCTCTGCCGACTCGACTGAAATGACAACTTACTAGTCGCTTTTTCAAAGGAGGTCGCATTATGACCTGCGCACAAAGAAGCTGCGTCTCGATCAATGACGATCAAGGCCGAGCGACTGACTTATCCAAAAGCGGGATATTTCGCGGTGATCTACATCACCTAGGTAACTGTCACACAAGAAAAGTCTTCGAGCGCGCGATTAGTCAGGTCGATAACCAGAAAGTGTCAGAGCTAAATCGCCAAAGTGTAACCGAAAGCGACCTTTGGGGAACTGTGTTCCAAGTCGCCAATAGGTAGGTTGGTTTTAGCAACAGGCAGCGATCTTGAGCGTGCTCGAGGTAGTTGCGAAGGCAAGGCAGTTGACTACGGGCTAGGGGTGCATTTTGAGAATTGTGAAGACGATTTGGGCGAGCATTGGGATTGCGGTTTGTTTTTTCTACCTCGGCTGCGGCAGTGTTCAGTCTGCCGAAGCGGGAGTTCCAAACATTAGCCAGGTTGTCCCTCTGACTGTATCCGCAGGATCGAACGGCGTAACCGTGAAGATTACCGGAAGCAATTTTTCGGACCAGTCCGTGGTCCTTTGGAATGGCGGTAAGCTCGCGACGACTGTGGTTGATGACACCACATTGGCCAGCCCAGTTGAAAGCGCAAGCCTCAGCGCCCCCGGGACAGCTCAATTACAGGTAGAGAATGCCATCACCGGACAGAAATCCAAGTCCGTGTCGGTCACGATCTTCGGAGCCACCACGACGACCACGACCGCCCCTGCACTGACGATCTCCACCACCTCGTTGCCCTCGGGTGTGATTGGAACTCCTTACAGCTTCACTCTTGTTGCGGCGGGCGGAACTCCGGCTTATAGCTGGAGCGTCACTTCCGGCAAGCTCCCCGCGGGCCTGTCGCTTTCAGCTTTCACCGGCATTCTCTCCGGCACGCCCACGGCGACCGGAAGCTTCTCTTTCGGCGTCACGGTAAAGGACTACAGCAACCCGGTCCAGAGTAAGTCCGCTACGGTAACAATTGTGATCGCGCCAACTCCGCTGACGATCACCACTTCGGCATTGTCCTCCGGAAGCACCGGAAAGACTTACTCGCAAACGCTACAGGCCAGCGGAGGAACGCCCTTCTACAGGTGGGCCATCTCGTCGGGTAGCTTGCCAGCTGGCCTCACGCTATCGTCGGTCAAAGGAACTATTTCCGGGACTCCGACCGCCAGTGGAATCTTTGCTTTCAACGTGACCGCGACTGACAAGGGCAATCCGGCGCAGACGAGCTCAGCTCCGATGACGATCGTGGTCACACCAAGCTCGCT
>DASWCA010000526.1:0-2503 GCA_036390355.1 Acidobacteriaceae bacterium | reverse complement strand
CACCAAGTACAACGTGCCCTTCCTGCTGCACCCGTTCGTTTCGCTCTATTCGACCCGCGGATGTCCGGCGCAGTGCACCTTCTGCCTCTGGCCGCAGACGCTCAGCGGCCATGCCTGGCGTAAGCGCTCCACCGATGACGTGGCGGCCGAGATGGCGAACGCCAAGAAGCTCTTCCCCCACGTAAAAGAATTCTTTTTCGACGACGACACCTTCAACATCCAGAAAGCCCGCACCATTGAGCTTTGCGAGAAGCTGAAACCGCTTGGCCTGACCTGGTCCTGCACGTCCCGCGTCACCACCGATTACGACACGCTGAAGGCCATGAAGGAAGCGGGCTGCCGGCTTCTGATCGTGGGTTACGAGTCCGGCGACCCGCAGATCCTCAAGAACATCAAGAAGGGCGCCACCGTTCAGCGCGCGCTCGATTTCCAGCGCGACTGCCACAAGCTCGGCCTCGTCGTTCACGGCGACTTCATTCTCGGCCTACCCGGCGAGACCAAGGAGTCGATCCGCAACACCATCGAGTTCGCCAAGCAGCTTGATTGCGAGACCATCCAGGTCTCCATCGCGCACGCCTTCCCCGGCACCGAGTTCTTCGACTACGCCAAGGAGAACGGCTTCATCACCAACGAGGCAATGTCGGACGAAGGTGGCCATCAGATGGCGCACATCGAATATCCCGGCTTGCCAGTAGAGTATGTGATGGAGATGGTGCACAAGTTCTACGACGAGTACTTCTTCCGGCCGAAGCAGGCCATGCGCGTCATCTGGCAGGCCATCGTCCATCGCGATGTTCCGCGGCTCTACACCGAGGCGCGTTCATTCATGAAGCTGCGTGCGCAGCGTAACAAGGCCAGCCGCGCAGCCTCCGCTCTCAAGGCCCAGGAATCCGTCAGCCAGGGCGCCTAGACCGCGACAGTATCCGACTGAAGAAGAGGGGCGGCCCATGAGGTCGTCCCTTTTCCTTTTGGTGCACTGGCTAGAGTGGCTTTCGCGTTTACCATGGTGCCTATGACGACGCTCAACAAACTCATCTCGGTCGTGGCATTGATGCTCACATCGATCGCGCTCTCTCCACTGGTGCGCTGCCAACCTGCCTCTGCGGGACGGCAAACAAGCGCGACGCTGAAGGGCGATCCCGCGCACCCGGCGCATGGTCAGCACTGGGTAGATACGCGGCTGTACTTCGGCCTCGGCCCGGCCGACGTACCGGACAAGGGCGTCCCCGAAGCCGCATGGCGCGACTTCCTCGACAAGGAAGTTACGCCGCGTTTTCCCGCGGGTCTTTCCGTCATCGACGTCTACGGGCAATGGCAGGGCAAGCAGCAGAAGACGCCCGAACGCATCCGCACCAAGCTCCTGATCATCGACTATCCGGCAACACCCGAAAATGCAGCTCGCATTGAGGCGATCCGCGTCGCGTGGAAACAGAAGACTGGCGACCAGTCCGTAATGAAGGTGACCGAACCGGCGGACGTATCGTTCTAGCCATCTCACTCGACCCGCAGCGATCGTATCTCTTCTAGAATTGAGAGAGATGAAGCACACTCTCTCCCCGCAGCGTTACCTGATCCTGCTTGCCGTGATGCTAACCGCGTCGGTGGGCGACACGCTTCTCTCGCATGGCATGACGCAGGTCGGGCCAGTATCGATGGCACACCTCGGTTTGCTCCTCGCAGCGATGAAAAATCTCTGGGTGGTCACAGGGATCCTGTGCCTGCTGGGGTTTTTTGCGAGCTATCTGACCGCGCTGAGCTGGGCGGACCTCACCTTCGTCCTCCCATCCACCGCATTTGGATACGTTGTGGTCGCGCTACTGTCGAAATTCTGGCTGCATGAGACGATCAGCCTGTATCGCTGGGCGGGAATTGTGCTCATCGTCTGCGGTGTCGGCTTTGTCGCAAACGGACCATCGCTGACGCAGCACGATTCGCATCACCCGGTCGAAGAGCCTGCGGACGCAGTTACAGGCGGGGCGAAATGATGGTCGTAGCCAACGCCGGAACGAGTGTCGTCGAGACCTGGGTCACCATCGTCACGGTTGCCGTGACCGCGGTTGCGGGCGACGTGCTGACTGCTGGTGCGATGCGAAAGATCGGAGATCTTGACCTGATTCGCGCGAAGTCCGGAATGGCCGGAGCAATTCGCGCGGTCGTCTCCAGCCCCATGTTTCTGCTTGGCGTCCTGTCGATGGCGCTCAGCTTCTTCGCGCTGCTCTTCACGCTGTCGAATGTGGAGGTGTCCCTGGCGGCCCCGGCCAGCGCGTCGCTAACGTTCCTCGGCAACGCCTTCGCCGCGAAGCTGTTCCTCAAAGAAAATGTCGACCGCCGCCGCTGGCTCGCCGCGCTATTCGTCTGCGCCGGTGTCTTCTTGCTGTCGAAGTAGATCGCCTCAGGGTTGAGGTGTCGGCGCCGGGGGTAAATTGCTCTGCGGCGCTGCCGCGGCGGTCCTCAACCACGTTTCCAGTTCGCCGCTCTGGCGCAGCAACTGTATCTCTGCCTG
>DASWCA010000525.1:0-9954 GCA_036390355.1 Acidobacteriaceae bacterium | reverse complement strand
CTCCCACCTATCCCACCGAGGAGAACCATGAATCAGATCGATCTGAATCGCCGGCACGCAGTCGTTACCGGCGGAGCTCAAGGTATCGGACTCGCGATAGCAACCCGCCTCATCGCATCCGGTGCATCTGTCTCTCTTTGGGACCGCGACGCCGACCTTTTGAAGTCAGCTCAGAATCAACTCACCGGCAAAGGTTCGGTCTCAATTGAAGTCGTCGACGTCGTCCACCCGGACAGCGTGACTGCCGCAACAGAATTGGCCATTTCGAAGCACCGCGCAATCGACATCCTTGTCGCCAACGCAGGCATCGCGGGCCCGAACCACAAAACCTGGGAGTACCCGGTCGACGCCTGGAAACAAGTCCTCGACATCAATCTCACAGGAGTCTTTCTCTGCTGCCGCACCATCGTCCCACACATGCTGCGCCAGGACTACGGCCGCATCGTCAACGTCGCCTCCATCGCCGGGAAAGAAGGCAATCCTAACGCCTCCGCCTACAGCGCTTCGAAGGCTGGGGTTATAGCGCTGACAAAATCGCTCGGAAAGGAGACCGCGAATAAGAACATCGCGGTGAACTGCATCACTCCCGCGGCTGCCCGTACGCGCATCTTCGAACAGATCAGTCAGGAGCACATCGACTTTATGCTCTCGCGCATTCCCCGCGGCCGCTTTCTCGAGGTTGACGAGGTTGCCGCGATGGTCGCGTGGCTCGTCTCCGAAGAGAACACCTTTACGACGGGCGCTGTCTTCGACCTGAGTGGCGGCCGCGCAACTTACTGACTTACGACTGGGCAAGATACGATAGAAGGTATGAATACGAAGCTTTTCTTTGGAGATGCAACGGCATTTGAGACGCCGATGCTGGCGGTGTTCGCAGTCGACCTGGCAACGGATAAGAACGAAGACCCGCGCCCCGCATTGTTGGCTACTGCAAGCAGTTTTGCGACGGCGGCCAAATCGCTCCTCGAATCGGGCGAGTTCAAGGCTGGCCTCGGTGAGACGGCGGTGCTGCATGCGCCCCTTGGATTGAAGGTGGAGCGACTGCTGCTGGTCGGACTGGGCAAGGTCAAAGACTTCTCAGCGGACAGGATTCGCAAGGGCGCAGGGACTGCGGTGCGAGCGGCTAAGCCACGTTCCGTTCGCGGCATGGCGATCGCATCTCCGGAGACGAACGCGCTGCCGGCGGACCAGACCGCAAAGCTCTCTGCGGCTCTAACTGCGCGCGCGATTGTCGAAGGCGCGGAGATCGCGCAGATGGACTGGGACACGTATCGCAGCGACCGCAAAGACTGTTCGGTCGACGCGCTGACGTTGATTTCCGGTGAAGTCACGGCCGCGATCCAGGGCGACATGCAACGCGGATTCGACGACGGCCTGCTCGTTGCCGCAGCGCAGAACTTTACGCGATCTCTGGTCAATGAGCCAGGCAATGTGCTGACACCGACCGTCCTCGGTGCCCGCGCCAAAGCGATGTGCGACGAAGCCGGGTTGAAGTGCGAAGTGTTCTCGTCCGCCAAGCTGCAGGAACTGAAGATGGAAGCGTTCTGGGCCGTCGCGAAAGGCTCGGCAGAGCCACCAGCCCTGATCGTGATGACCTACGAGCCGACCGCCGCGCCGTCTGCGGGTTCGCCCGTCCTTGGTCTGGTCGGCAAAGGGATCACCTTCGATACCGGAGGCATTTCCATCAAGCCGGCCGACGGCATGGAGAAGATGAAGTACGACATGGCCGGAGCCGCAGCGATGATCGGCGCAATGCATGCCATCGCGCGATTGAAGCCCGCGGTCAAGGTCATCGCGGTCGTCTGCTCGGCAGAGAATATGCCCGACGGCAAGGCATTCAAACCCGGCGATGTGGTGACTGCGATGTCCGGCAAAACGATCGAGATCGTCAATACCGACGCAGAAGGCAGGCTTGTGCTCGCTGATGGCCTGCACTACGCGAAGACGCTGGGCTGCACACACCTTATCGACGCTGCAACGCTGACTGGCGCGTGTGTCATTGCGCTCGGCGCAATCAATGCGGGCCTCTTTTCGAACGATGAAGCAACCTGCGCAAAGTTTGAAAGCGCGCGCGCTGTCTCGGGGGAGAAGTTCTGGCGGCTTCCCTGCACCGACGACTATCGCGACCACATCAAGAGCGAGATCGCCGACATAATGAACACAGGCAAGAATCGGTACGGCGGCGCCACTTCAGCAGCGATGTTCTTGAAGGAGTTTGCGGGCGACACCCCCTGGGTTCACCTCGATATCGCAGGCTGTGCATGGCACGAGGACAAGAAGCCGTGGCAGGCCTATGGACCGAGCGGCATCGCCGTGCGGTCGATTGTTGAGTGGGTACGTAGCTTCTCTGTTTAGCCCCAGCACTCCAGGAAACATCACAAACAACGGAACTAGTAGACTCGAGTACGCATGTATCGCACAATTCAACTCTCCCTCCAGGCGCGCATTCAGGCCATCCTGCTAGCGAAATACGACATCGCCCTCGCGCAGCTTGCCGTCGAGCAGCCGCCGAACATCGCGCTCGGCGAACTCGCTCTTCCGGTCGCCTTCGAACTCGCCAAGCGACTTCGCAAAGCGCCGCGTGCCATCGCAACAGAACTCGCCGCTGAATTGAACGCGACCCTCGATCAACTCCCCGGAGTCGCCTCGGTCGAAGTCGCCGGAGCCGGCTATCTGAACGTCCGCCTCGACCGCACAGCCGCAGTTCGCGCGATCGCCGCCGACCAGCACGCCGACATTGGGGGCCCCGGATTTCGCCTTGTCGAACACACAAGCATCAACCCCAACAAGGCGGCGCATATCGGCCATCTGCGCAACGCCATTCTCGGCGACACCTTCCAGCGCCTGCTGCGTCCCGACGACTACAAGCGCGGCTACCAGGTTGGTGTTCAGAACTACATCGATAACACGGGCGTCCAGGTCGCCGACGTCGTTGTCGGCCTCGTCCATCTCGAAGGCCGCACGCTCGCATCGACTCGTGAGTTGCTCGCCGAACTGACCGCGACGGATCAACGCATCGACTTCTATTGCTGGGACCTCTACGCTCGCGTCAGCCAGTGGTACACCGGCGCGGGAATCGACGATCCAACGCCGCCCGCGCCTGCCGAACTCGTGCGACGCAAGCAGATTCGTCTCGACACGCTGCATGCCCTCGAAGCCGGCAACAACGACACCGCAGCAATCGCGGAACTCATCTCCACGGCCGTTCTCCGCCGCCATCTCGAAACCATGCAGCGGCTTTCGATCGAGTACGATTTTCTGCCGCGCGAAAGCGAGATCCTCAGCCTGCACTTCTGGGATGCCGCGCGCACGCTGATGATCGAGCGCGGCGTACTCTACCTCGAGACCGAGGGCAAGAACAAAGGCTGCTATGTCATGCGCCGAGCTGGCAAGGAAGCAGCAAATTCAGAGAGTGAAGGCTCCGAAGCCGACGGTCCCGACGAAGACGCCAAAGTCATCGTCCGTTCCAACGGCACTGTCACGTACGTCGGCAAGGACATCGCCTATCACCTATGGAAGTTCGGACTGCTTCCGGGGAAGGACTTCGGCTACGCGAAGTTCCACGAATATCCGACGCACATGTGCTGGATCTCGACCGCCGCCGCGAGCGATCCGGCCGCGCCGACATTCGGCCACGCCGACGCGATCTACAACGTCATCGACTCGCGTCAGAACGATCCGCAGAATAACGTCATCGCAGCCCTGCGAGGTATGGGCTTTACGGATGCCGCCGATCACTACACCCACTTCAGCTACGAGATGGTCGCGATGACTCCGCGCTGCGCCATCGATCTCGGTTATACACTTTCCGATGAGGATAAGCAGCGGCCCTTCATCGAGGTCAGCGGACGCAAAGGTTACGGCGTCAAAGCCGACGACCTACTCGACAAACTCATCGCCGCCGCGCAGGCTGAGGTCGACAGCCGTCACCCGGAACTTGCCGCACCTGAGCGTGCCGCCATCGCCACACAGATTGCAGTCGGAGCGCTGCGCTATTTCATGCTGCGCTTCACGCGAAATACAGTAATTGCATTCGACTTCAAGGACGCTCTCAGTTTCGAAGGCGAGACCGGCCCTTATGTTCAGTACGCGATCGTCCGCGCCGAAAATATCTTCCGCAAAGCTGGAGCCACCGAAGAAGCCTCGCTCGCCGCCATCGCTGATCTTGATCTGTCGCTGCTGTCGACCGAAGATGGCACCAGCCTGTGGGAGACATGGTTGCTTGCGTCGCGCCTGACAGTACTCATTGAGCAGGCGATTGTGACCGCGGAGCCCGCCTATCTCGCGCGCTATGCCTTCCAGCTTGCGCAGCAGTTCAACAACTTCTATCACCGCCACCACATCCTGACCGAGCAGGACCCCACTCGCCGCGCGGTATTTCTGGCAACCGCCGCAGTGGCGCGGCGCGAGATGATTCGCGCGCTCGGCTATCTGGGCATCGAAGCTCCGCCGGTGATGTAGAGGTCAGCGGTCTTCTTCTGCGGTGGGATGTTTTCCGGTAAATGGTGAGCAGCAGGGTTCCGCCGCGGGCGTGAATTCCATGAATTCGACGCGCGTGCGGTCAGGGTCGAAAAGGTTGAGCTGCACCTTGCCGTCACGGCCGACCTGGGTCTTCGTGCAGTTCGCTCCCTCACACTTGTTCTGCTGAAGCGACGCCACCACGTCGGACATGTGGGCGATGCCGAGAGAAAAGTGGTCCATCGAGCCGCTCCTCTGCAACGTGGGAGCCGGTCCGGGGTTCAGCATATATTCGAGCCAGTCGCTGCCATCGGGCACCTGCAGGGCAACCCAGTCCGTGCGAGTGTCGTTCGGGCCTCCATGCCAATACGGCCGGAATCCGAGGATGCCCTGCCAGAACGCATCTTCCTTTGCGCGATCCTGGACCATGAAGCCAACATGGATCATACGCACGCTGCTCGCGTGGGGAGCGGGGTTCGCCTTGGCGACAAGTTTGTTGGAATCGCGTTGCACGAAGACGACCAGATTGCCTTCAGGGTCGTGAACTGCGAACTCGCCGTTCTTCAATGGCTGGGCGATTGCAACCC
The DNA here is from genome assembly GCA_036390355.1 of Acidobacteriaceae bacterium. GTDB lineage: Bacteria > Acidobacteriota > Terriglobia > Terriglobales > Acidobacteriaceae > Edaphobacter. The sequence continues at coordinate 4,909 of DASWCA010000525.1, read as the reverse complement.
CGCGCGATGCCAGATATCGCTGCAGCGCAGACGCGTCGCGGGTGGTAAAGGCAACGGCCGCCATGCGGACATTCGAGTCGGGCGGAGTCGCCGCAGTCACCTCAAGCCATTGTGCATGATTCACGGGATAGATCCAGTTGCTGCTGACGTCGTGTCCTACGAAGCCGAGGGTGTCCCCGTAAAAGTGCTGCGCGGCCGGCAGGTCAGTCGTATAGAAGCGGGCGAAGGCGATGCCGGTAATGGCAGGGCGGCTCGGCTGCTGGGCAGTCAAAGCGATGGAGGCGGCGAGAATACATGCCAGCACGAAGGCTCGTTTCATAGGCTGCAACTCTACCGGGAACGGCCCGGCAGAGTCAAAGTACGTGATCCAGTTCCAGCGGACTAGCCGGGAAACTCGTTGGGGAGCGTTTCGATTTCCGTGAGCAGCGGTTTGCGCTGGCTGAGATGGTAGCGGTGGTAGAGGAACCACGCGCCGCCGAAGCCAGTGATGGTGATCAGCATCCAGAGGTGAAGGGCAAGGCCGAACAGAGCCGCACCGGCGGGATTGGCTCCATGAGTAGCAAGGGCCTTCTGCGCGGCGGCTTCGAAGGGACCGATGCCTCCCGGCGAGCTGGGAATAAGGAACGAGAGGTTAACGAAGGCAACGCAATTCCAGGGGCCGAGCGGGTTCGAAAAGAGGCCAATCAGCCGCGCCGATGACAGGTAGATCACGCCTTCGCAGGTCCAGATCGCGACGGTTTCGACTAGCAGAAAAGCCGTTCCGAGCAGCCCAATCTGGCGGATACAGTCGAGCGCAAGGAGTATCCAATGTTCGAGCTTGACCAGGATGTGATGCTTGGGCAGACGCGCAAACAACCGGCTGAGCGGGTCGGCGAGTGCACGCGCTCCGAGCAGCAGGATCAGTATCCCGAGAGCGGAGACGCCAACCGCAAGGTTCGCCCCCAACCGCAGCCTGGGCGACACGCTTGAGGCCATCGTGGCAATGAAAAGGACGGCAAGCACGAAGATGTCGAGTAGCTTTTCCAGAATTACCGTGGAGAGAATAAATGATGGAGATGCACCAAGTTCCGGCGCATAGGTGAAGACACGCATGATGTCGCCGATGCGCAGAGGAAGGATATTGTTGGCCGCAAGCGAGGTCATGAAGACCCGGGCGCAGGTGCGGAACGAAGTCCCGGCGGAGCGCATCATGCGCGTCCAGCGATGGCTGCGCAAAGCGTAGCTGGCGATCGAAAAAGCAACTACGCCGATGGTCCAGGCGGGCTCGACCAGGCGCAGCCGGTGAATCTGGTCCATTGAGATTGCCGGGTGCCCATGAGGAAAGAACGTGCGCCACAGGAAGAAGGCGCTGATCATCAACCCGGGAATTGTCTTGACGAGTTTGCTGGCCAGACTTGGCTGGACGGATTCGGTCATGCGGCACTCCCGCGCACCAACGAACGAAGCGCAGCGGCGGGGGAGTCAGGGAGATCAGAGAAAAAATAAAACATGCAAGCCTAATTGTATCTTTGCCTGCAGTGAAACAGGGGTCAGGCGTGCGCAAGCAGGTTTTGGGTGACGGCAGCAAAGCTCTGATCGAGCAGACGCAAGGCTTCGTCGACGTCGGATTTCGCGATGTTCATTGCAGGTGACATCCGCAGCACGTTGTTGTACATGCCGCCCTTCCCGATGAGCAGACCGCGTTCGCGAGCCGCTTCCAGCATGTCGTTGGCTAGCGCGGCGGCGGGCTCCTTGGTCTTCGGATCCGTGACGAGCTCCATCGCCTGCATCAGCCCAAGGCCGCGAACATCGCCGATGACGGGATACTTCTTCTGCAGATCGAGCAGACCATCGTGAAGATACGTTCCGACAACATCGCAGTTGTGGATGAGGTCATCCTCTTCGATCAGGTCGATGACGGCGGATGCGGTCACGCAGGCAACTGGATTGCCGCCGAATGTCGCGATGGTCGGTCCCTTGTAGGCGTTGGCGATCTCTGGCGTCGCCACAGTGAGCCCGATTGGAAATCCATTGCCGAGACTCTTGGCGGCCGTGAGGATGTCGGGTTCCACCTCCCAGTGCTCGATGCCGAACCAGCCTTTGCCGGTACGGCCCCAGCCCGTTTGCACTTCGTCGGCGATGAAGTCCCCTCCGTACTTCTTGACGATGGAGAAGGCGATTTTGAAGTACTCCTTCGGCGGCGTAATAAATCCACCGACGCCCTGGATCGGTTCGGCGATCATGCCGGCGATCGCGCCCGATGTAGAAGACTCGATGACAGCCTCGATATCCTTCGCGCAGGCAACCTCGCACGACGGATATGTTTTGCCGAGCGGGCAGCGGTAGCAATACGGGTTCATCGCGTGAACGATCCCGACCTGATACGACGCCTTGCGCCACGCACTGATCCCGGTGAGAGATCGTGTGAGCGAAGACCGGCCGCTATAGGCATGGCGTAGCGCAATGATTTCGAGGTTGCCCGTGTGCATGCGGGCGGAATCGATGGCCGTCTCGTTGGCCTCGGAGCCCGAGCTGGTAAAGAACGATTTTTCCAGGCGGCCGGGAGTGATCTGCGCAATCTTCTCCGCGAGCTCCACCATGGTCTGGTGTGGGTAGAGCGTGGAGGTGTGGCCGAGCTTGTCGATCTGGGCCTTTTGCGGGCCGGTGATGCGCGGGTTGGCGTGGCCGACGCCGACCGTGACGATGCCGCCGAAGAAATCCAGATAGCGCTTCCCTTCCACGTCCCAGATGTATTGCATCTCGCCGCGATCCATCGGCAACGGGTCGGTAAAGTAATTGGCGACTGCTGGGTAAACGAACTGCTGCTTCTTGGCGACGATTTCCTTGCGGTCCATTCCGGTGCTCCCTCTCGAAGGGCGGTATACGTCAAGTAAGAAACTACTATACCCCGGCTGCGTTTAGCATGGAGCTTACATAAACTGACCCGGCCTACCCGGCTGCGGCGGATGGAGCGGCGGGCGTTGGCCACATTTGTAACCTCATTAGAAGCGAAGCTGGCGTCCGGCCAAATCGAACAGTCCACGCGGAAGAAAGATCGCCGCTTCGGCATGCTGCTAGCCAGCGGCCTGACGCTCCTTGCGGTTGCGGTGGATGGCTACCATCCCTACGCGGAGGATGGCGGCCTGTATGCGGCTGGAGTGAAACGGCTGCTCGATCCAGCCCTCTATCCGCACGGTACGGACTTTGTGCTGGAGCCGACGAAGCTGTCGTTATTCGCGCCGGTGGTTTCGGAGATCGTCAGGCTCAGCCATCTAGGCTTGCCCATCGTCCTTCTGGCGCTTCATCTGGCCAGTGTGTGGGCGACGCTGTTCGCAGCGTGGATGCTAGCGGAGCGATGCTGGCCGACACGCACCGGACGCGCCGGAGCAGTGTGGCTGCTGGCCTGCTGGTTGGCGATGCCGGTTGCCGGGACCGCTCTGTTTCTGATAGACCCATACCTCACGGCTCGGAGCATTTCGACTCCAGCAACGATATTTGCGCTGGCCGGAGCGCTGGATATGACGGAGTGGAGAGGCACGGTCGCGATGCGGCGGCGCGGTCTCCTGATGTGGCTTGGCAGCATCGTGACCGCAGCAATGATGCATCCTCTGATGGCCGCATACGCCTTCAGTGCGACGCTCATGCTGATCTGTCTACGGTCGCCGCGACAAGCTGTGAGGCGATGGGGATCGGTGGCGCTTGCCGGGACGGCACTGATGCTGGCGGCGTGGCTCCGGGAGATCGCAAAGCCTGAGAGCGCAGACTACATTCGAATCGCACTAACCCGCACCTATTGGTTTCCCGCGGAGTGGAGATGGTTCGAGCTGCTGGGGTTAGCGGCACCATTGACGATTCTGTCTATCCTGGCATCGGGAAAGCTGCGAAAGCCCATGCTCGAACCAAATCAAGTCGACAACATGCAGCGCGCGCTGATGTGGATGGCGGCAGCGGTCGGCGCGACGGCCTGGATTGCTGCCTTGCTCTTTTCGCGGACTGGCGCGGCGATGCATCTGGTGGCTCGCTTGCAGCCTCTGCGCGCGTTCCAAATTGTCTACTTCGTGATGGTGCTGGCGCTGGGCGCAAGACTGGGAGACTCGGCGCTCCGCCGCAGCGTATGGCGATGGGCCATTGCGTCCGTCGTGCTGGGCGGCATTATATTCACTGCGGAACGAAGTACGTTCCACGACTCCAACCATCTGGAACTTCCATGGATTGCACCCAGAAACGCGTGGGTGCAGGCGTTCGTGTGGATCCGCGAGAATACTCCGAAAGACGCGCTCTTCGCCCTGGACGCGGACTATATCAGCGCGCCGGGCGAAGGCGCGCAGTGCTTTCGAGCCACGGCCGAACGCAGCGCCCTGCCGGACTACTCTAAGGACGGTGGCGAAGCATCGATTGCACCGGAACTGACCGACGCGTGGAAGACCGGTCAGGCCGCGCAGCAGGGATTGAGCCGACCGGCGGTGACAGATGCGCAACGCCTCGCAGCACTCAGTCCGATCGGGGTGTCCTGGGTTGTGCTGGAGGCCGGTGCGGCCACAAATCTCGATTGCCCGTTCAGGAATGCCGCCGTAAGCGTGTGCCACCTCCGCTGAGCAGGCAGAGTATTCTGTTGCAGAAAGCCTACTGCCTCATATGCTGGATCTCGAATTCGCAGAACTCTCCGACCGCGGCCTCACTCGCGACCACAACGAAGACTTTATCGGCCACGTGATTCCGGCGTCGGCTGCGCAGGTGCAGTCGCAGGGCTGGCTATTTGCCCTGGCGGATGGAGTAGGCGGACATGACCGTGGAGAGGTGGCCTCGCGGCTTGCCGTTGAAACGGTTGTGGCCGGATTCCGCAAGATTCCGAAGGGCATCATGCACGTGTCGCTACTGCCTAAACTGGTGCAGGAGGCGAACCATGCGGTCTTCGATGCAGGCAATGCCA
>DASWCA010000524.1:0-2796 GCA_036390355.1 Acidobacteriaceae bacterium | reverse complement strand
CCCGACCCCGAGTGATGCGCGGCGTCCCGCGAGGGCCGACGTGAAGCGTTCACAGGGGAGACCACGGGCCAAGTATTGAGCTGCGAAACGGGTCTAATTCCGAGGTGCCGATCTTATTCTGAGAAAGAGAAGGCAACATCGTCCCATGGCGAATGGCTTGCATGGGAAGAACCTCGCGCAGTCGGAGACCTTGTGCACGTGGAGACGTTCTTTGCGCGGAACCTGGGAGGTCTCATCCATGCCCGGACGCGTGTGCCGGGCCGGCTCGGGAAGGCGACAAGCCGCACGCCGAGCATGGACGTGGATGAGAAGTCGGATGAGGCCATAGTACTTGCGAAGCGACTGAACAAGGGGAGGCAACTCTCGGCGGAAGTCGTGGAGGGAAGGGCCTCACCCAAGGGGAACAGTCGTTAGGCGGCCGCGGTTCGGACACTGCGCCGAAATACCGCGTCGATCCGAATGATGGCTGCGCGTCGGGCGAGAGCGTGACTAAATCGTTCCTCGCACGACGTCTGACCCGAGGGAGGAGCCCGGTGCGTTAGCAGCGCACGCCGGGATCTGTACGGGGGGCGGCTGGCAACGGCCGTCCCTACCGTGACCACGAGGAGAGGATTTCGCCCGTCATGCTAGTCATTCCGACTTTCTGTCTGGACGTTCAATTCGTATATGGGAACGTGGGTACTTTCCAACCACGTTTCTAGCGCAGCTCCGCAGACCGCGCAGATCGCGTCACCCGTATGCGGCACCAAGAACTTCTCTTCGGTGCGTCTGTACTCGGTACCGCAATTGCATTGAACGATTGTCGCCAATCCCCGGACCGTGCAGTTGCCATCGCGAGCGCCAGTAAGAACACGGCCTCTTCACCTGGCGGCGGAGGACGCCCTTTAGCGAGCCGCGAGAGATCGCAGAAATGGTCGTGGCCCAACCTACGGCAAGGCCGCTCAGTTGGCGGCGTCTTCATTTTGAATGTCACGAACTCCGAAAAAGGGGTAAAATGCTCGCGCTGCCTCGGCTTCCAGGGCTCTTGTAATCCCGAGTGCACCGTCCACACGTCAAACGGACGACGGTTTTCGGCGGAGCGACCTCTCGGCATTCATTGATGCAGGAGACGAGCATGACGCTCATATGGCTCTTTGTTTTCGGCGGCGTGCTCCAGATGGTCTTTCAGCCAATCTGGCGAAGCGGGGATATAATCACGGAGGAAAATCACGGAGGAAACACACATGGCTTCGATAACGGATTACGGTTCGCTTTCGTCGATCGACCACGGCCGGGAACTACGCAAGGCAGTGATCGCCGCCACGGTCGGCACCACCATCGAATGGTACGATTTCTTCCTCTACGGCACCGCCGCAGGATTGGTCTTCGGCAAGCTTTATTTCCCGAACTCAGATCCGACCACCGGCACGCTCCTGGCTTTTAGCACCTACTTCGTCGGCTTCGCAGCGCGGCCGGTGGGTGCTGCGATCTTCGGCCACTACGGCGACCGTATTGGCCGCAAGGCGACGCTGATCGCGACCCTCATGATCATGGGCATCGCGACTTTCCTGATCGCCTTCGTGCCCTCTTACGATTCGATCGGCATTTGGGGCGGCATCATCCTGACCATTCTGCGCGCGATTCAAGGCATCGGCGTCGGCGGCGAATGGGGCGGCTCGGTGTTATTGTCGATGGAATGGTCGCGCAGCGGGCAACATAACCGCGGCTTCCTGGCCTCCTGGCCGCAATGGGGCGTGCCCGCTGGCTTGTTCCTCTCGACCATCGTCATGCTTGGCGCCACCGCCTTGTCGGGCGACCAATTCCTCAACTGGGGCTGGCGCATTCCGTTCTTCTTGAGCATCGCCCTCGTCGGGATCGGCCTGTGGATCCGGCTCGGCATTCTGGAGACCCCGGTATTCCAGAAGCTCCTCAACGACAACAAGATCGAGCGGGCACCCATCGTCGAGGTGTTCAAGAAGCAGCCGAAGGAAATCTTGCTCTCCGCGCTGGTGCGCCTGGGCCAGCAGTCGCAGTTCTACATCTTCACTGCCTTCATCTTCGCCTATGGCGTCGGCACGCTGCACATGTCGCGAGATTTCATCCTCACCGCGGTGCTGGTGGCCTCATGCGTTTCGTTCGTCTCGATCCCGCTGTTCGGCCACATCTCCGATCGCATTGGCCGGAGGAACATGTACCTTATTGGTACCGCGGTTTGCGGACTGTTCGGGTTCCTCTACTTCGGCATGCTGGATACCGCTGTTCCGTCGGCGGTGTTCGTCGCCATCGTGTTGTCGCTCATCCCGCACGACATGATGTATGGGCCGCAGGCCGCATTCATCGCCGAAGCCTTCACGCCCCGGCTCAGATACAGCGGCTCGTCGTTGGGTTATCAGTTCGCCTCGGTGATCGCCGGCGGTCCGGCGCCATTGATCGCGACCGCGCTGTTCGCCGCCTACCACACCGGCTACGCCATCGCGATCTACCTGGCGTTATGCTCCATGATCACCCTGATCGCGGCGGCACTCATGCCGGACTACACCGGCAGGGATGTCTCCGCTGAATACGACGCCTGAGCTTCGCGGGGTCACTTGAGGGACGAGGGCGGGCGCGAAAAGCTCCCGCCCTTTTCCTTTGAGGCATTGCAATTGATGTCTGCTTTTTGGTCCGCTGCGTGAGGCGACTTCCGTTTCTGTGAAGGTTTTCGGATGCCGGCCCCATGAAGGTGGCGCCGCGCACACCGGGGCCGGCGTACGAAAACCTCCAAGGGAGATGCTATGTAGCAGTCGGCGGCGGTGAGGAAGGTAAGGATATGGCATT
>DASWCA010000523.1:0-3969 GCA_036390355.1 Acidobacteriaceae bacterium | reverse complement strand
ACTGACGGCGGCCGACTTCCGCGACGCTATCGCCCGTGCGCAAGGCACGTGCCTGCTCCCGTTTGGCATCCTTGAGAAGCATGGGCCGCATCTGCCATTGGGAAACGATCTGCTCAACGTGCGCTACGCCGCCCTCAACGCCGCCCAGCAGGAATACGCGATCGTCTTTCCCGAGTACTACTTCGGGCAAATTTTCGAAGCGAAACATCAGCCAGGCACGGTGGCCTACAGCCGGGGCCTGGAGCTGCAATTGCTGCAGGAGACGACCGACGAGATGGCGCGCAATGGGTGCAAGAAAGTCATCATCGTGAACGGTCACGGCGGCAACAACAGCCTGCTTCCCTACTTCGCGCAGTCGCAGCTCGAGACGCCGCACGATTACGTCGTGTACGTATTGGGCATCACGCGCAGCGGGCCGGGCGAACCGAAGCACAAATCTGACCCGGCCACGGACATGCATGCCGGCGAGAGCGAAACGTCCATGAGCATGATTGCGCGGCCCGACCTGGTGCACCTGGACCGCGCGCCGCAGGAATCCGGCGCCGATCAGGGGCGGTTGAAGGGCCTGCCGGAAGGCCTGTATACCGGGATCTGGTGGTACGCGCGGTTCCCGAATCACTATGCGGGCGAAGGCGCCGCGGCTACCCGCGAGCTCGGTGAGTTCGAGGCCAAGACGTGGATCAACGGGATCGTCCAGGCGATCCGCGCCGTCAAGGCCGACCAGCAGAGCCTGCGCTTGCAGAACGAGTTCTACGAGCGCAGCAAGCGCCCGCTGGACACGCACTAGAGCCGCTCAGCCCAGCTGGCTGTCGATGGTCCGGCTGGTGTCGCGCAGCTGTTTTAGACCTCAAGGAGGGCGCTACTAGCGTTGCGCGACTAGATGGGGAAGAAGCGTCGCGACTACTTCATCACCGTCCCAGACGACGGTCTCCTCACCAATCCCATTGGTCCTTGGGCGGAGGACAAGTACCGGTATGTCGGCATGTACGCGGAGATGTTCTCCACCGGGATGAAGAATCGGTGGCCCCGGCGCATTTACTTGGATCTGTTCAGCGGTCCGGGACACTCCAGAGTACGTGACACCGGCCGTGTTGTCCTTGGTTCTCCGATGATTGCCCTTAGCCTGCCAGATCCCTTCGATGCCTATGTATTCGCCGACGATAATCCCGACGCTCTGGAGGCCCTTAGATTGCGAGTCGCTCGCCTCGAGCGGCCGCACGTAGTTACGTACATCCCTGGTGACGCTAATGCCGCTGTCAATCGGATTCTGGAGACGATCACAGAGAAGTCTGGTGAGAAGACGCTCTCATTCTGCTTCCTTGACCCTTACAAACTGAACATCCATTTCGAGACTGTGCGGAGAATTGCGGACGGACGGGCAGTAGACTTTCTAATTCTCTTGGCTCTCTACGTCGACGCTAACCGCAATGTTCAGTGGTACGTCGAGGAAGGGAACCAAACCATCGATCTGTTCCTGGGCGATCGAACCTGGCGGGTCCGCTGGAAAGACGCGAAGCGTCAGCGTGGTTCAATCGTTGAGTTTCTCGCAAGCGAATACTCGACGCGGATGGCGCGGATCGGATACCTGCCGATGGAACTCGATGACATGATCAAAGTGCGGACGACGGAGAAGCGCCTGCCTTTGTACTACCTAGCCTTCTTTTCAAAGCACGACAAAGGTCTTGCATTCTGGACGCAAGTAAAGAAATACGCGTCCGATCAACTCACGCTTCCGTTATAACGAGTCCTACGCGGTGGTACCACCGAGCGGTGGTAGTTCGCTCCAGATGCGGCCGCCTAGTTCACGTCCTCCCGCTTTCGGTGTCCGCCCACCCCACTGTTTGAAGAAGAACGGAACTCCTTGGTGCACACACTGGTCGCGAATGGACTCGGCCCACGCCGCTTCCATTCCCCTGCGCACGGGCCCGCTCTCGCCTCCGACGATCACCCAGTGAATCTCCTCGAGATCCAGGTTGATCGGCCCGAGCAAGGGCTCACACGAGAGGAAACGAAGCTTGGCGGGAAGCAGCTTGAGGTGTCGGATGCGATAGGTGACCTCCTGGCTTTCGACTGATGTTCCCATCCAGATGTGCTCCGGCACCTCCTGCAGCCCTAGTACTGAGCCAAACCGCTTCCAAAACCGCACTGCACGTGACGGCCGCTTGGTGAGTACTTGGTAAACGTGTCTACCGGCTTCGAGCATCGATTCGAAAACACGCAGAACAAACTCATCGGGGACGTCGGCGTGGAAGAGATCCGACATCGAGTTGACGAAGACCATCCGCGGCTCCGCCCATTTCTGTGGATAGTCGAGTCGTTCCGGCCACAGTCGCACGGCAAACGGGTCGACGCGGTTTACGGCTGTGTCGACTACTGGAAGGCGTCGAACGTACATGTCGTGGAGGCGCTTCCGGGCGAGGGCTTCAGCGTAGCAGTGATCGCAGCCGGCTGTGACCTTTGTACAACCCGTGACGGGATTCCACGTAGCGTCGGTCCACTCGATACCGGTCTTTAGGCTCACGGGAAGCCTCCTGGTTCGAGTACCTGTTTGAACCGAACAAATGCCGAATCTATATTATAAAGTCAATGTGTCAGAAAGACTTACACACGTGTTCTGAGCTGCCAGCTAGGCTGGCCAGAGGATGAACGAGCGAGTGACTCGACGTTAGCACTCTGATGGCACGGCGCCAGTGGTCCAGCCCGAGGACGTCGCGGCTACAGTGGCCCCTGCCCCGGTTCGCCGAGCGCAACCAAGTCTCCGCCATAGCTACTTCATGAGCAGAGTGGATTTCCGGGTGATCGACGTATCCCCGTGCGAAGGCGCTCTTCAATAACTACTAACCGCAGATATGGCCTCAGGCGCGCTTCCTCGTGGCGGCTACACACCTTTCGCACCATCTTCGGTCGCCATGCAAGACCTCACCACCGGCCCCATCACCCGGCACCTGCTGAAAACCACGGGCTTCATGCTCGTGACGATGCTGTTTCAAACCCTCTATTTCCTGATCGACCTCTACTGGGTGGGCCGGCTCGGCACCGCCGCCGTCGCCGCCGTGGGCATCGCCGGCAATCTGACGTTCATCGTGCTCGCCCTGACCCAGATGCTCGGCGTCGGCACGACCGCCGTGATCTCACACGCCGTCGGCCGGAAGGACGCGCCCCAAGCGGTCATGCTGTTCAACCAGGCGCAAGTGCTGGCGATCGTGACGGGCGTCCTTTTCTTGGTGATCGGCCTGGTGACGCGCCTCCCCTACGCCCGCGGCATGGCCGCGGACGCGCGCACCGCCGAGCTCGCGACGCAGTACCTCGCCTGGTTCGTCCCGGCCATGGCGCTGCAGTTCGGCCTGGTGGCGATGAGTGCCGCCCTACGCGCCATCGGCAACTTCAAGACCGGCATGGTGGTGGGAACCGTGACGGTCATCCTCAACATGATCCTCGCGCCGTTCCTCATCTTCGGCTGGGGCACCGGCCATCCGCTCGGCGTCGCCGGCGCGGCCATAGCCTCGCTTGTCGCCATCGTGGTCGGCCTGGTATGGCTCACCGCGTATTTCCGAAAAGTCGGCTCGTTCCTGCGATTCGACCCGAGCGCCTGGCGGCCGCGACCAGCCGTCTGGAAGCAGATGCTCAGCATCGGGCTGCCGAGCGGCGTGGAGTTCGGCATTACGACGGTGTACCTCGCCCTCGTCTACACGATCACCCGGCCGTTCGGCGCCGCGGCGCAGGCCGGATTCGGTATCGGCATACGCATCATCCAGGCGGGGTTCATGCCCGTCGTCGCGCTGGCGTTCTCCGTGGCTCCGGTGGCCGGCCAGAACTTCGGCGCGCACCTCCCGCAACGCGTGAAGGACACGTTCAAGGATGCCGCATGGATGGCGGTGGCCCTCATGGTGGTGTTCGCGATCGCTTGCCACCTGCTGCCGGGGCCGCTGGTGCGCGTCTTCAGCAAGGACGACGGCGTCATCGCGGTCG
>DASWCA010000522.1:0-4190 GCA_036390355.1 Acidobacteriaceae bacterium | reverse complement strand
GAAGCGCGGCGATTGCTTGGCCGGTTGCCGCACAGCAGCGCTCCGCGAAGTTGCCCCGCATCGGCTACCTCACGGATCGGGTCAGCCCTGGGGAATTCGACGAAGCCTTCCTTCGTGGCCTTCACGAGCTCGGCTATATGGAGGGCCGGACAATCGCCATCGAATACCGCTGGGCCGAGGGAAAGGCCGAACGCCTTCCGGCGCTTGCGGCGGAGCTAGTCACGCTCAAGGTCGACGTCATCGTGACGGCGGGGACGCCCGCCATAAAGGCCGCCAAGGAGGCCACGACGACGATCCCGATTGTGATGGCGAGCAGTCCGAATGCCGTCGGGGATGGGCTTGTCGCGAGTCTCGCCCATCCGGGCGGGAACGTCACTGGGCAATCCGTCTATGCGCCCGAGCTCACGCCGAAGCGGTTTGAGCTGCTTAAAGAGGCCGTGCCGGGTCTGTCCCGCGTGGCCGCTTTGTGGAATGTGCGCAATCCCGCCAATCGCAGCCAGCTGCGAGAGGCAGAAGCGGCGGGACGTGCCCTTGGTATTGCAATCGAATCCCTTGGTGTTCACCTCCCGGAGGATCTCGAAGAGGGCGCGGCGCGCGTTGCGCAGGCGGGTGCGGGCGCCATTCTGACGCTCTCTGATAGCGCGACGATCAGCTATCGCTCGCAGATTGCGGCCGCTGCGTTTCGGAACCGGCTGCCGACGATATTCTCGAACAAAGCTTATCTCGCAGGGGGCGGGCTGATGAGCTACGGCCCGGACATCACCCAGAGTTACCGCCATGCTGCGGCCCACGTGGACAAGATCCTGAAGGGGGCCAAGCCCGCGGACCTTCCGGTAGAGCAGCCCACCAAGTTTGAGCTGGTCATCAATCTCAAGACGGCGAAAGCACTCGGTTTGACGATTCCGGAATCGTTCCTTCTACGCGCCGACGAGCTGATCGAATGAAACGACGGGCTGGAAGTCCGCAGTGGGTCAGACTCGGTCTTCCAGGTGTGTCTGCTCCACGTCCGCTTTGCCGCCGTAAGTAGAATTCCAATGGCCGGTGCGCGATGTCCCAGTCGTGCCAAGACCTGACTCATGCGCCGCAACAAAAAGGCTGATGCCGCTGCAGTGGGCAACCACGAATTCTCAGTGACTCAAAGCGGCGTCGAGGTTGTTCAAGACCCCGAGCTGAGCGAAGATGATCGACCCCTCTGGGTAGCAGTCGAAGCGTTTGATCTTGCCGTCTTCGAGTTCGAACACGTCGCAGCACGGGGCGTCCATTTGCTTACCCGTGGCAGGCAGCTCGCCAGAGGGAAGCTGCAGCGGGCCATCGTGGGTGCCCTGCAGGGCCAGTTGCACCACGACGACATTGCCATCGACATAGATGTGATGTAGCTCGCGGTGCATGTTGGAAAACGCCATGCCGTAGTTGCGGACCGGCTCGGCGAGGGCGCGACCACGGTAGGTCACACCCACCGAATTGTCGACGAACACCCCATCGGGCGTGAACAAGTTGATCCAGCCCTCCAGATCTTCCCGTTCGGCAACCGCATAGGCGCTACGAACAGCGGCCACATTGTCATTGTTCATGATACGGCTCCTTACTGGTGATTGAACTTCAGGCAGTGACGCCGAGGATCACTTCGGAATCCTCTTCGGCGGAAACTGTGGATAACGTGCGGATGGCGCTCTCGTTGGGATTAACCTTGCGATCATCGAGAGCGCCGTGGCGGCTATGAAGGGATGGAATCGAGGAACACGTAGAGCGCCGCGATCTTGCCGTCGCGAACGATGATCACATCCATGCCGGTGTATTCGGGCGCTTCGCCGCGTGGGCCGGAGCCCCAGGCCAGACGGCCGGCATTGTGGAGAGCCTGCGGTTCGCCGTGCGGCGTGTACGCAAAGTGCGGGTGGGTCGCACGGAGATCACCAGCAAATTTGTCGAGGGCTTCACGCCCAACAAACGTGCCGGGCGGCACATAGAGCACACAGTCTTCGGTATAGAGCTCGTCGATCGCCGCGCGGCGACGCACCGCGTCGCCTTCGCCGAAGACCTCCTGAAGGTTGCGGTGAAGCAGTTCGTGGATACGGTCATTCATAACATTTCTCCTTGGCTATTGACCGTGGCGCATCCCCCAGTCGCGTTGGGAGCAGTCTGCTCAGATCTGGGCTTGTCCGCCGTCGACGAAGAGTTCGGTTCCGGCGATGAAGCTTGCGTCCGAGGAAGCGAGGAAGACGGCGGCGCCGGCCACGTCATCGGGATCACCGACGCGCCCGAGCGGGACGGTCGAGGCCATGTAGTCGAGCAGGCCCTGCTGCTGCGCTGCGTGGGGGCCGGCCAGGTCGACGACGCCCGGTGTCTTGATCGGGCCGGGGCTGATGACATTCACGCGGATGCCGCGAGACTTCAGATCGAGCGTCCAGCTCCGGGCGAAGTTGCGCACCGCGGCTTTCGAGGCGCTATAGACGCTGAACGCCGGGGTGCCCTTGATGCTGACGTTGGAAGCGGTGAGGATCACCGAGGCGCCGTCCACCAGAAGCGGCAACGCCTTCTGCACCGTGAAGAGCACGCCCTTCACATTGCGGCCGAACGTGTCGTCGTACTGCTCTTCGGTAATCGACCCCAACGGCAGCATCGAGCCGCCGCCGGCATTGACGAACAGCACGTCGATGCGGCCCGCCTCTGTCTTCACGCGCTCGTAGAGCCGATTGAGATCGCTGAGATTGGCGGAGTCCGCCTGGACGCCGGTGGCCCTCGGCCCGATCGCCTCAACGGCGGCGTCGAGTTCGGCCTGACGGCGGCCGGTCACGAAGACCCGCGCGCCCTCCGTCGCGAAACGCTTGGCAGTGGCGAGGCCGATGCCGGTGGTGCCGCCGGTGACGACGGCGATCTGTCCTTCGAGTCTGCGCGCCATGATCTGTCTCCTTGCTGGCGAGACAAATCTGTGGCGGAACGCGATTTTTCGAAATAGAAATGGATGAAAGTCATCGTTGCAGGATTGTCGATGTCAAAGCTGCCGGATTTTGAAGGACTCGCGATGTTCGCGAAGGTCGCCGAAGAACGCTCATTCGCCGCGGCGGCGAGGACCATGGGGGTCTCCGTTGCCACGGTGTCTCGCGCGGTCACCCGACTTGAGGAGCGGCTGGGAGGCCGGTTGTTCAATCGTACCTCCCGACGGCTCGCGCTTACCGACTACGGCCACATGCTCGCCGAACGAGCAACGAAAATCTACGCAGAGGCCGAGGAAGCCGAGGATTTCGCCCGTGAGACCTCGAGCCGACCGCGCGGTCTCGTAAAACTAGCCGCACCTCTGTCCTTCGGCGCCCGCTGGGTCGCCCCGCTGTTGCCCGAGTTCTTTCGAACCTATCCGGATATTTCCGTCGATCTGCATCTCACGGACGCCCATGCCGATCTGATCGGCGACGGCTTCGACGCGGCCCTTCGCGTAGCGATCCTCGAGGACTCGTCGCTTGTCGCGCGCCTGGTTGCACCTGTACGCCGGTTCGTTGTGGCATCGCCAACCTATCTGTCACGTTACGGTCGACCACAGCACCCGCATGACCTTGGTGCGCATCAGTGCCTCACCTACGCAAACAGGAGCAAGCGCGACGTCTGGCGCTTTACCCACAAAAACGGCGAGGAGTGCCCGGTCACGCCGACAGGCGCTTTACGCGGAACAAGCGTGGAGGCGTTGTTGCCCACGGTCCTCGCAGGCCTTGCGATAACCGAACTGCCTGAATTCATCGCGACGCAGTATTTTCCGGGCAAGCAGCTTGAACCGATATTGACCGACTGGCGCCTGCCCGAAGGCGGCTTGTACTTCGTAACACCCACCGCTCGCGCGCGCCCAGCGAAGGTAAGTGCGCTGGCTGACTTCTTCATCGCCAAGCTCGGCACGGCGGAATGGAGCGCAGAGGCTGTCATGGGCTGGAAGCAACCGAACCACCGCAGAAAATAGGCCGGACTTCAATCTCACCTGCGTTGGAATGGGATCGCAATCGGCAGCAGGCAACCAACGACACATCTTGAACGATCCGCCAGCCGACTCCTGACCCCTAGACTCGTAGTCCGGGGCCCCAAGGTCCGCTGTGGGTCAATTGTGTCGGTTTGCAGACGAGCACGGAATGACTGCTCTTCCCTGAAGAGCGGACGTTGGGGTGGCGACCGGTCGCTTTGCTAGGCTCACCCCGTCCGGGGCGACGGTCCCA
>DASWCA010000521.1:0-2503 GCA_036390355.1 Acidobacteriaceae bacterium | reverse complement strand
GCGCGCACGTGCCCCAACCCGGCCGCGGGGTGGCAACGCGGGGAGGTCGCGACCTTGGCATTCCGGGTGGCCACGAGCGTCTGCAAAGTGTGCAGTTTATCCTGGAGCCGATGCCAGGCCTTCCGGGCTTCGGCGGTATTTCGCCGCAGGATGTACCGCCGGCCCTCGGCGTGCACTTCCGAGACCTGCTCCGCAAACTGCCCCAGCTGGACCACGCCCCGCTTGATGAGTGTGCGGATCTGCGCCTCGGTCAGCGCCGTGATGTACCGGAGGCGCTCCGCCGCTAACCTGGCTTTGCCCTTGGCTTTCACCATCCCCCGGTCGCCGACAAACACCACCTCGGCGACGTGAAAGCGCTGTTTGAGGATGGCAATGGACGTGGGCACGGTGCTCGGGTCGGCCGTATTGCCTTCAAAGACCCGTACCGCGAAGGGCTCCCCCGCCTCATCGGTCAACAAGCCTATGACAATTTGGCGCTTGCCTTTTTTCCCGTCCCGATTGTAGCCATACGCGCCGAGTTCGTTCTTTTCGCCTTCCAAGTAGCTGCTCGTGACATCATACAGAAACACGACGGGCGTGCGGCCCTGGCGGTGCACATAGCGCCGATAGAGCGCCTGCTCGACGGGATCTTGCCGCCGGGCGACCGCATCCAGTGTACGGTAGAGATCGTCCTCGTCAAAGCCGCCCACGCCCAAAACTTCGCGTACCGCATGCTGCTGGGCCCAGCGCACCGCCGACAGGCGCGAGCCTTGGTGCGCTACCCGGGCCAGAGTCAAAAACAGGCTCAGTTTGCCCGTCCGCGTGCGCCCCAACACACCAGTGATGCCCAAGTCATCCGCCACATATTTCAGCGCATAGAGGACACCAAAGACCGGACCACAGAGAGGGTCCCCACCTGGGAGATGATCGAATTCGCCCCGGAGAGCCCGACGCAAGGCCTCCACGCGTGCGGGCTCCCAATGGGACAGGTTGGCCAAGGTGCGCTTGCGGATCTGGTCACCGTCACGAAACGACTCGCGCAGCAAGATCGCTGGCGGCGAAGTGCGATTGGGAACGATCTCAATATACATGGCTTTATAATAGCATTCATAAAACAAAAAACAAGAGAAGCACGCAGAATTACATGGGTACACAAGGGCTCTAAAAATCGGGCTAACCCTCCGTTAATCAACATATTATCTGATGGGGGAGGGGGGAAGATCCGTCAGACCCACGGCCACGATCCGGCTTGCCCCGGCCGCGCCGGCGCCGAGCACGCTCGCTAGACCAACCCCTCCGAGCCCGACGACAGCGACCGTGGAGCCGGGAGAGACCTTGGCCGTATTCACCACGGCACCCACGCCCGTCAAGACCGCGCATCCGAACAGGGCGGCCTCATCGAGCGGGAGATCGGGGTCAATCTTGACGAGCGATCGTCGTGACACCGTGGCGTAGTCGGCAAACGCCGAGACCCCCAGATGATGATGCAGCGGCTGGCCATGGCGCGTGAGCCGGCGCGCCCCCGAGAGCAACGTGCCCTGCCCGTTGGCCGTGGCACCGGGCTCACACAGCGCCGGCCGGCCCTCGGCACAGGGAAGACACGTGCCGCAGCTCGGGACAAAGACCATCACGACGTGGTCCCCTTTTTTGAGGTCATCGACTCCGGGACCAAGCTCTTCGACGACACCGGCTGCTTCGTGGCCCAGCGCCATGGGCGTCGGCCGAGGGCGATCGCCGTTGATGACCGAGAGGTCCGAGTGGCAGAGCCCGGCCGCGCTCACTCGCACCAACACCTCTCCGTGTCCGGGACCTTCGAGCTCGACGTCATCGATCGACAGGGGAAGTGACTGTACATAGGGCGCAGTCGCCCCCATCTGGTTGAGAACAGCGGCTTTGATCTTCACTTGACGTCTCTCCTGTGATGGCTCTCGGCTGATGACCTCGACTGGGTATACAGCTTGAACCGTCCAACGACAATGGATGCTAATGATGCACCATGGACAACCGGTCCGCTCCCCGGTCCTGGTGCCGGCTCGCCTTGTGTAGAGGCACCGGAGCTGCCGGTCTCTTTGCGCGATGCAATTTATAACGGAAGAGGCGATGTCAGGTCCTGGAGCTTCTGTGTGAGCTTCATGTTTTCTGCGTAGTCAACGGGGCAGTCAATGATCGACACCGTGTTATCGGTCAACGCCTGCTTCAGGATGGACGCCAGGTCCGACGTTTTCTCGACGCGATATCCCTTCGCCCCGAAGCTTTCCGCGTACTTCACGAAGTCTGGATTCTGAAAGGAGATGTGACTGGGGCGGCCAAAGTGCCGGAGCTGGTGCCAGGTGATCAGCCCGTACTCGGAGTCGTTCCAAATCAGGATCACGAACGGCGTGCGAGCCCGCATGGCCGTTTCGATCTCTTGTGAGTTCATGAGGAATCCGGCGTCTCCGGTCACGGCCACCACGCGCCGTGCGGGGAAGGCCAGCTTGGCTGCCAGGGCACCGGGCACCGCAATGCCCATGGACGCAAAGCCGTT
>DASWCA010000520.1:0-1730 GCA_036390355.1 Acidobacteriaceae bacterium | reverse complement strand
TTGTGTACATGCTGCCGCCACTACCCCGGTGCAGCGGACGGGCGTACTCCTCGCTCAAACTTGCCCAGCCGTATCAGCCTTCCCCGATTCCACTATCGGGTCGGCCTGCACATCGACCTTTTCGAGATCCCATGACGTGTTGTGGGTGGCGATTGATTCCGCATCAAAGTGAGGATCGCTACCGTCCATTTTGGAGCTGACCATGAACGTCGGGGCTGACAAATCCGAACCATTGACCGCGATCCGTACCGACCTTGGTGCAATTTTCGTTTCGTTGGAATTGAGCCGCTCGAGCTGGCTGATCACCTCACTGTCGCCAGGAGGTGGGGAAAAGATGTCAAAGCATTCTGTTCCCGGCGGCGATTTCGCCGGGCTGATGGAGCGCTTCGCACAACTTCAGGAGAAGGCGAGGCTGCGGACGGGTCAAAGCTTTCGGATCATCGTTATACAGGAGGCCGGTCTCGACGGGTTTTGGATTCACCGGGCGCTCCAGAACGAAGGCATCGAAAGCCACGTCGTCGACGCGGCCTCGATTGCAACGTCGCGCCGGCGCCGGAGGGCAAAGACCGACAAGATCGATGGTGAAACGCTGGTTCGAGCGCTGCTCGCCTACAAGCGCGGCGAACCTCGGGTCTGTGCAATGGTCAAGGCGCCCACTCCCGGCGAGGAAGACCGCCGCCACCTCTGCCGCGAGCGCAAAGCGCTAACCGCCGAGAGAGTGCGACACGTCAATCGTATCAAAGGATTATTATTCAGCCAGGGCATATCCGGATATCAGCCGCTGCGCCGCGACCGGCGCCAGCGGCTGGAAGAACTCCAAACCGGCGACGGCCGCGCCTTCCCTCAGCATCTTAAAGCGCTCGTCAACCGTGAGCTCGATCGGCTTGAACTTCTTCTCAAACAGATCAAGACCGTGGAGGCCGCGCGGGACGCGTTGCTGGCTGTGGGACAAACGGCCAA
The DNA here is from genome assembly GCA_036390355.1 of Acidobacteriaceae bacterium. Lineage (GTDB taxonomy): Bacteria > Acidobacteriota > Terriglobia > Terriglobales > Acidobacteriaceae > Edaphobacter. The sequence goes on along the minus strand of DASWCA010000520.1, from coordinate 770 downwards.
GCCGGCGCCGGCAGCGATGTTACTTGACATAAGAGGCATCGGACCAGAATTCGCCGCCATACTCTGGTCGGAGGGGCTATTCCGACACTTTGAAAACCGACGGCAGATCGCAGCGTATGCGGGTCTGGCCCCGACACCCTGGCAGAGCGGCGCGGTCGATCGAGAACAGGGAGTGTCCAAAGCCGGCAACCCGCGACTGCGAACAACATTGATCCAGCTCGCCTGGCTATGGCTGCGCAATCAGCCGCGCTCAGCTCTCAGCCTCTGGTTTCACGAACGGGTCAGCCGCAACGGGGGCCGCCTGCGCAAGACAACGATCGTGGCACTGGCGCGAAAGCTACTGGTCGCGCTCTGGAAATACGTGACCGCCGGTGTCGTTATCGAAGGCGTTACGATGAAGGTTGCCTGACGAATACACCAACGTAATCCCGTCATCTCCCAGGACCTGATCAGTCCTGGCGGATCCAGGTAGACGAACCGTAGCAAGCCATGGCCTGAAATGCCGCTTTCGAGAATGGTTCTCGTCTTCCTGAGCCCTGCCCGCCGAAAGCGGGATCTTGGTGCAGCTGCTATGAGCGGCGACCGCATGTGAGGTTGACCGTGCTCGGAAACGGGCCGCGTCGCGCAAATGGGCTTGGACCTTGGATACCGAAGCAACTGGAGACCTTTCGATGTCCCCGTGATGCGACCCCTTGACCAAGCCCTCGTCATGTGAGGATTGCTCAGCGTTCACTCACGTTGCGGCCTGCACACTCGCGCGGTCACCTATT
>DASWCA010000519.1:0-6431 GCA_036390355.1 Acidobacteriaceae bacterium | reverse complement strand
CGCCTGTTCCTGAAGTTCCCGCGCTCCTGTCAGATCACCCTGCGAGCATAACGTTCCGGCGAGACCATTCACCGCCGACAGCGTGTCCGGATGCTCCTCACCCAGCAGACGGCGGCGAGTCTCCAGCACTTGTTCCTGGAACTTCCGCGTTGCGACCAGGTCGCCGAGGGCCTTCAGCGTCGCAGCGAGATTGTTCATCGCCGTCAGTGTGTGAAGATGTTCCTCGCCCTGCACACGACGACTCTGCTCCAGCACTTGTTCTTGAAGTTCCCGCGCTGCTTTCAGATCGCCCTGCGAGGACAGCGTCACGGCGAGATTGCTCATCGCCGTCAGGGTGTGTGGATGTTCCTCGCCATGTACACGACGATTCTCCTCCAGCACTTGTTCTTGAAGTTCCCGCGCTCCCGCCAGATCGCCCTGCTCACCCAGCGTCACGGCGAGATTACTCATCGCCGTCAGAGTGTGGGAATGTTCCTCGCCTTGCACACGACGACTCGCCTCCAGCACTTGTTCTTGAAGTTTCCTCGCTCCCGCCCAATCGCCCTGCCTGCACAGCGTCCCGGCGAGATTGGTCATCGCCGTGAGTGTGTCCGGATGCTCCTCGCCAAGCAGATCACGGTGGCTCTCCAGCGTTTCTTCCTGAAGCTTCCTTGCGGAGGCATAGTCTCCTCGCTCGGAGTCGTGTGTTTCCCAAGTGGTCGCCATGGCAGGATCTATCCTTTCGTTCTCCATTGCGGGTGCCCCATGTCTCGCTTCTGAGACATGGGTTCAGGCGAGGGCACGATTCCTCTTTGTGGCCGTCCACTCCGATTCAATTTCCACCGTTCCTTGCTCGCCGGTCGCATAATGGCGGTAACTAGACCACGGCCAGTCGATCGAGTCCGCCACCAGCCCGCGCTTGACCGGATTCTTATGCATGTAGTCGATCTTTTCGCTGCGTTTGCCCGACGAGTAGACATTGAAGTCATAGTACCGAATCTGCCAGAACGGTCTGTGCACGGACTGTACCGACACGGACAGTTTGAGGGCCTGCAGCGCCTTGCTCAGCACCGCCTTCTTCGGTTCGCTCATTAGCAGGTGGACATGCTCCGGCATGACGACGTATCCCGCGACTACGAAATCGTATCGGAGCCGCATGGTTTCCAGCGAGCGCTCGAAGAGGGTTCGACCGGAGGGTGAATGGAAGAATGACTGTCTGCGATAGCAACTGAACGTGACGAAATGAAAGTGGCCGGTGTGTTGGTACCGGACTAGTCCTGGAGGCATCGTGCAACAGTGTAAACCCATGTCTCAGAAGCGAGACATGGGGCACCCGGATTGGTGGTGCGATCAGACGTGGGGCACGGGGGCTTGGCGGGTCGGGCGCGCCTTCTTCGGTGAACCCTGGCGCCTCAATCCTCGATATCGAAGCTTACGCCTTGGGCCAGGGGAAGGTCGGTCCCGTAGTTGATGGTGTTGGTGGCGCGGCGCATGTATTGCTTCCAGGCATCGGAGCCAGACTCTCTGCCTCCGCCGGTCTCTTTTTCACCGCCAAAGGCTCCGCCAATCTCCGCGCCGGAGGTTCCAATGTTGACGTTGGCGATGCCGCAGTCGGAACCGGCGACGGACAGGAACAGCTCCGCCTCGCGCAGGTCCATGGTGAAGATCGAAGAGGACAGGCCTTGCGGCACATCGTTGTGAATCGCAAGGGCGTCGCTGAAGTTCGAGTACTTCATCACGTAGAGGATGGGCGCAAACGTCTCGCGCTTGACGACGCTCGCCTGAGCCGAGATTTCGACCAGCGCCGGCCTGACAAAGAAGGCTTCGGGCGCGCCGTCCTGAAGCACACGCTCGCCGCCCGTCACTCGCGCGCCTGCGTTGCGCGCCTCTTCGAGCGCCCGCTGCATGTTGACGCAGGCGCGCCCGTCAATCAGCGGACCGACCAGCGTGCCCGCGTCGCGGGGATCGCCGATGGCAACGGTCGCGTAGACCTGCTTGAGCTTCGGGATCAGCGCGTCATAGATCGCTTCGTGAACGATGAGGCGGCGGAGAGTCGTACATCGCTGGCCGGCAGTGCCCATGGCCGAGAAAGCGATGGCGCGCAACGTGAGATGGAGGTCGGCGGTGGGGCAGACGATGGCCGCGTTGTTGCCGCCCAGTTCGAGGATGGCACGCGCAAACCGGCTTGCCAGTCGAGGCGCGACCTTGCGACCCATCGCGGTTGAGCCCGTGGCGGAAACGAGAGGGACGAGGGGACTGTCGACCAGTTGCTCGCCGAGTGCCGCGGGGCCGATGAGCAGAGCAGAGAGGCCTGCGGGGACGCCACCGTGTTTTGCTGCCGCGCGCTCGAAGATTGCCTGCGTGGCGAGGGCAGTGAGCGGCGTCTTCTCCGACGGCTTCCAGACCACGGCGTTGCCGCAGACCAGAGCCAGCGCGGCGTTCCACGACCAGACCGCCACGGGAAAATTGAAGGCGGAGATCACGCCGACTACGCCGAGCGGGTGCCAGGTCTCCATCATGCGATGCGCTGTCCGCTCCGAGGGGAGAGTAAGGCCCGCAAGCTGCCGCGACAGCCCCGCAGCAAAGCCGCAGATGTCGATCATCTCCTGCACTTCGCCGCAGCCTTCGGAGAGGATCTTGCCCGTTTCGATGGTGACCAGCCGCCCCAGTGCGGGGAGGTTCTCGCGCAGCTCTTCACCCAGGAGCCGCACCAGTTCTCCTCGCTTAGGAGCAGGGACGTTGCGCCACTCGAGAAACGCCCGGTGTGCCGCGGCGATGGCCGCAGCCGCTTCGTCCGGATTGGTCTGCGGGATACGGGCGATGACCTCTCCCGTGATAGGGGAGTGGACGGCAAGGTCGCCGGACGAGGCCGCCGGTACGCCAAGCTGTTCCAGCAGCGAGTGGACATCGTTCTCAATCGAACTGACAGTACTCGTAGTCATAGGGTTCACCATTTTGCCTTTGCGCGACGGCGAGACGCGGGGATCATCGACGCTCCTCTGCCGCGAGCTGAATGCACTCTTCGAGAATATCCAGAGCAACGTCCGCCTCCTCGCGCCGGACGAGCAACGACGGACACAGCCGGATGCCGGTTTCGCCACAGCCCAGCAGAAGCAGGCCATGCTGGAACGCCAGATCGACCACGTGATCGCGCAGCGCCGGAACAGGATTGCGGCTCTCCTTATCCTGAACCAGTTCGATGGCGAGCATCAGTCCGCGCCCGCGGGCGTCGCCTACATTGGCATACTTCTCAACCCAGGTATGGAGGCGCGTCAGCATCCCAGCGCCGACTGCGGTGGCGTTCTGCAAGCCTTCGCGCTCGAGAATGTCGAGGGTGGCGAGCGCAGCGGCAATGGACACCGGATTGCCGCCAAACGTGCTGGCATGCGAACCCGGCGCCCAGTCCATGATTTCGGCGCGCGCCATGCAGATGCCCAGCGGCATTCCCGACGCAATGCCCTTGGCGATGCAGACGATGTCGGGCTCGACGCCGGAGTGTTGGATGGCCCACCACTTTCCGGTTCGGCCGGCGCCGGACTGGACCTCATCGGCGATCAGCAGAATGCCATGCCGGTCGCAGATGCGCCGAATCTCCTGCAGGAAAATGTCGGGCGCGACGACGTAGCCGCCTTCGCCCTGGATCGGCTCCAGAATGATTGCGGCAACCTCTTCGGGCGGCAGCGTGGTCTTGAACAGCTTGTCTTCGATGAAACGCGCGCAGGCGAGCCCGAGCGATTCCGCGGTCGGCAGAGCTTCGTTGCAGCCGCGATACGCGTTCGGATAGGGAACGTGAGTGACGCCCGGAACGAACGGCGCGAAGCGGCGCTTCTGCTGAATCTTCGAGCCGGTAAGCGAAAGCGCTCCCATGGTGCGTCCGTGAAAGCTGCCGAAGAAGCTGATGATGTTCTGGCGTCCAGTGTGATAGCGCGCCAGCTTCAGCGCGCATTCAACCGCCTCCGTGCCGGAGTTGCCGTAGTAGACGCGATGCGGGCCGGGCATGGGCGCGATTGCCGAGAGACGTTCGGCAAGCGCAGGCATCTGCTCGTAATAAAAATCGGTGCCGGACATGTGGATGAGCCGGGCGCACTGGTCTTGAATTGCCCTGACGACCTCGGGATGACAGTGGCCGGTGGAGGTGACGGCGATGCCGGCGGTGAAGTCGAGATACTCGTTGCCATCGACATCTTCGATCCGGGTACCCAGCCCGCTCTTTACCGCCAGCGGATAGCAGCGGGTGTAACTGGGGGAGATGAGTTGCGCATCAACCTCAATCATTTTGCGGGCGAGCGGGCCGGGAACGGCGGTGACGAGCCGCGGGCCGAAGCGGGCGCGGTTGGCGGCTTTTTCTTGGTCAGCAGCTTGCAGGACGATCATGAGGAATCCTCCTAAGGCGCAATGTCGATGTGCTTTCGCGGGGAATAGCGATCGTCCCCTGCCATCGAAATGGAAGGGGCGCAATACGCTGGAGCGTTGCCTTAGCTGATTGGGAGGGTGAGCTAGTCGCCGAAGAGCCCGGGCCGGGCCAGGCTTGGCGGAACATCGATGTGGGGACACACGACCGGATGCGCGCGTCCGTACAGGTCGATATCGGGTCTGCAATTGTTGCGCATGGCAGCCACCGTTAGCTCGAAAGATTCTAGCATTTTCGATGGTTCTCTTCCCAAAAGGCTTAACACCGATAACACCGATTGGATCGCGATCTACGACAAAGACGACCACGGATTGGACGGATTTTGTGCGGATAGAGCAGATTCTTATTTTTGATCCATGCTTTTATCCGTGTTATCCGTGTTGAGTTTTTTGGGGGGTGCGTGAAGGCCCTATGCGCCAACGGTCGCGGGCAGGATGTCCTCGACGTCGACCCACGCCGTCGGGTAGTTGCCGGTATAGCAGGCCGTGCAGTAGCTCGCCGGAGACATCCCCGTCGCCGGCTCGCCCTTGGTGCATGAGTGCGTCAGCCCGACCAGCGACAGATACGCCAGCGAGTCCGCCTCGATGAACTTGCAAATCTCGTCGATCGACTTGTTCGCGGCAATCAGGTCCTTCTTCGACGGCGTATCCACGCCATAGAAACACGGCGAGATGGTCGGCGGACACGAGATGCGCAGATGCACCTCGGTTGCACCCGCGGCGCGAACCATGCGCACAATCTTTCGCGAAGTCGTTCCGCGAATGATCGAGTCATCGATCAGGATGATGCGTTTGCCTTCGAGCAGGCTGCGCACCGGGTTGAGCTTCATGCGCACTCCGAAGTCGCGCGTCCGCTGCTCCGGCTGGATGAAGGTGCGGCCGACGTAGTGGTTGCGGATGAGGCCGAAGTTGAACGGGATTCCGGATTCCGCGGCGTATCCCAGCGCGGCGGTGACTCCGGAGTCGGGCACGGGAACGACGAGGTCCGCATCGACGCCCGATTCGCGCGCCAGCTGGCGGCCCATCTCCTCGCGCGACTGCTGCACCCAGCGCCCGAAGATCTTGGAGTCGGGCCGCGCGAAGTAGACGTGCTCGAAGATGCAGCTTGCGGGCGGCGTCGTTTCGGGAGCGAAACGGCGGCTGGTGACGCCGTCTTCGGAGACCATCATCAGCTCGCCGGGCTCGACGTCGCGCTCGTACTTGGCGTGGAGCAGGTCGAACGCGCAGGTCTCACTGGCGAAGACGAAGGTGTCGGGCGCGCCGTTCACACCGGCAATGCGGCCCATCGATAGCGGGCGGAAGCCGTGGGGATCGCGCGCCGCGAAGATGCGGTTGCGCGTCATCATCACGATGGAGAACGCGCCCTCGACCTGCGCCAGCGACTCCGCGATGCAGTCGACCAGCGTGTTGCACTTCGAGTGCGCGATGAGCTGGACGATGATCTCGGAATCCGAGGTGGTCTGGAAGAGCGCGCCATCGCGCTCCAGCCGCGCCTTGGAGTTGCCGAGATTGACGAGGTTGCCGTTGTGGGCGATGGCGATGAGACCCTTCGTGGACTCGACCGAGATCGGCTGCGCGTTGAGCAGCGCGGAGTCTCCGGTGGTGGAGTAGCGGGTATGCCCGATGGCGATGTGACCGGGCAGCTTGGCCAGTACCTCGTCGGTGAAGATTTCGGAGACCAGACCCATGCCCTTGATGTCGTTGACCTCGACGCCATCCGCGGTGGCAATGCCCGCGGACTCCTGCCCGCGATGCTGCAGCGCGTAGAGGCCCCAGTAGGTGAGACGCGCGGCGTCGGGGTGGCCATATACGGCCATGACGCCACACTCTTCGCGGAGCTTGTCGAAAGGCGTGGCGTTATCCGGGTCGGCGTCGGGTTCCACCGAATCGGTAGTCAGGTTTTTGAGCGCTTCAATCGGTACAAAGTCCTTCTCGATCAACTGACGAAACTCTGGAGTGACCGTCGCCAGGTCCAGCAGATCGACACGATAGGGCAGGTCGGAGGCATCGAATGCGTCGGCGAGTTCTGCCCGGAGCGCGAG
>DASWCA010000518.1:0-4854 GCA_036390355.1 Acidobacteriaceae bacterium | reverse complement strand
TGAACGCGGTCGCGCCGCGAGAGTTCGAGGACATCGTGCACCATGCGCTCCAGGCGGCGCGCGTTGTCCCGGATGATCTGCACCATGCGTTCCTTGTGGGGTCCGCGCTGTTCTTCCTGCAAGAGGTCCCCGGCATGCGTGATGGCCGACAGGGGGTTGCGGATCTCGTGGGCGATGTTGGCGGTGAGTCTTCCGAGCGCCGCGAGCTTGAGTTGCTGGGCCTGTTCCTGGAGCTTGGACAAATCCTCCAGGAACACCAGGCTGGAGCTGCCGCCTGCAGCGCCCGCCGACACGAAACGCGCACGGACCAGGCGGCCGCTCTCGGAAAATTGTACGCTCACGCTGCTCCCGCCCTGGCCGGCACGCCAGGCGGCAAGTCGCTGGGCGAGCTCCTCCGAAAAATCCTCGATCCGGCTCAAGTCGGGCACGAGCCGCCCCAGTAGATCCGCCGCGCGCGGATTGTGCAAGTGCACCCGCCCATGGGCATCCACGACCAGCACTCCGTCCTGCACGTCGCGGATAATCAGTTTATTGATACGAAGCTGGTCGGCGAGGTCGGCACCGCGTTGCTGCGCCAGGCGCTCGTTCAGGATCAGGCGGCGCGCCAGCCCATTGGTGATCAGCGCCGTCGCGAAATAACCGATCGACAGGAGCCCCGGCTGGACATAGTTGGCGGTGCTGGAGTCTTGCACGAGCACCCAGTACGACTGCTCGAGAAGCACGGCAATCGAAGCCAGTGCGGCGTAGAAGAGCGTCAGTGTGCCCCGGCTGACCAGCGCAGCGCCCGCCAACGAAATGAGCAGCATCACGCCCAGGCCGCTGCGGATGCCGCTCGAGGCATACATCAAGATGACGATGAACACGACGTCGGTGACGACGTGCGCCGTGAGCTGAAGGTTGAAGTACGCCGGCACCTTTCGCAGCACGACGTGAAACACGACGGCGAGCGCCAGATAAATGACGCTCGCGTAGGTATATGCCGCGATGTCGTGGCTGCCGAAGCTGAGCGCGTCACCGAAAATCAGGGCTGCGAGCAGGAATATCGCCGCCACCGCGATGCGGTAGAAGTTGAAGTACTTGAGCGAGACCCAGAACGAGTCCGCTACGGCCCCCTCTTGCGGGAGCAACGACAGGCTGAGCATCGCTGAACCCGCCATGACCGTCCTCAGCCGGCGCCGAGCCGGCGGTGCTCTTCGCTGCAGAAGAAGCGGCCGGCAACTCCAAGCGCTTCGCTGCGCGGAACATTGACCCCGCAATGCGCGCAAGGAACCATCGGCTCGACCGGGGGCGGCGCGGAGTGCTGCCGGCGCTTGCGTGCAAGACCGGTCAACACGAAGTACACGACGACTATTGCGATGACGAGAAGGAGGAGCTTGCTCACGCTGCAATGGCTGGCTGCGCCGCGGCTCGCGACGAGGCGCCATTATACCGGCGCGGGACGAGAGGACGGTCCGATCGGAATTCGGGTCCTAAAATCGTCACGATAATTTATCAACGACTTACGCAAGCCGACTCCGCGCAATCGTGACCGAAAAGGACAGGAAAAGCGTGTTTTGGACTGGAAGTGGCTACGAAATGGCTACGTTGCGAAGAAGAGAGATCCCGAGAGGTCGCAACTTTCGTCGAGCTCCGGAACGACTGGATACGGCCACAACCGGTCGTACAGTCAAGTCGCTGAAACCGGCCGTTCGCGCTTTCTAAGACGCGGCCGTTAATGTACGGACCCCACCGCCTCGCCCGACGATCTGAACCTCAGGATCCTACATGGAACGCCACATTTGGAGGGGATTGTTCTGCTTTCACATCGTCTAAAACCGGTTCAGCCTCCCCCATTCCACCAGGAAATCCACCAGTGCTCGCACCCGCGGCGTGAGGTGGCGATTTTGTGGATACATCACCCAGATCGCGGGACTCTCAACTTGGAAGCGAGCTAGCACCGCTTTCAGATCTCCTCGACGTATGGCCGGAGCAGTCACGAAGCTCGAGATCTGGATCAGCGCTGTACCCGCCAAAGCAGATTCGACGAGTGCCTCGGCGTGATCGAGCGCGAGGTTACCGGAGACGGCAACGCTGAAGCGCTTCCCGTCGCGCTGAAACTTCCAATCCTGCCCGCGGCCGGTGCTGGGCAAGACAAAGCGTATGCAGTTGTGACCGGCGAGGTCTTCTGGAGTCCGCGGTGTGCCGTGTCGTTTCAGATATGCAGGTGCAGCGCATGTGGTCAAAGTTCCGACCGTAAGCTCGCGAGCGACGACCCGCGAGTCCGGCGGCTTGCCCATGCGCATGGCCACATCGTAGCCTTCCTCGATCAAGTCGACTAAACGATCAGTAAAGCTGGCCTCTACCGTGATCTCCGGGTAGTGTTGCACGAACTCGGGTATGGCTCGCGCCAGATACAAGCGGCCCACAGACAAAGGCAGTGTGATGCGCAACATGCCGCGCGGCGCCCCGCGCGCCTGGCTCAGCAGCTGCTCCGCGTTCTCCAGGTCCGCCAGGATCTGGCGGCAACGCTCGTAGAACCTTACTCCCTCAGAAGTCATCGTGACGCTGCGCGAGGTGCGATGGAGCAGCCGCACCTTGAACTGATTCTCCAGACGCGAGATCGCTTTGCTCACCCCGGACGGGGTCATGCCGAGTTGGTGTGCCGCCTTGGTGAAGTTACGCGCTTCCGCGCTACGCACGAACGCCAGTATCCCGCTCAGATTGTCCATCTACCTTCCGTATGGATGACTCGAAGTCATCCTTAGTATTACCGTCGACCCCATTATCGTCAACGATGAGCGCTGGTATCGTTGGCATACCTTGCATATGGAGATTCGCAAATGACTACCACAGTTCGCCGGGCACTCGTTACGGGTGCCACCTCGGGCATAGGCCGGGCTATCGCCGAAGCACTCGCAGCACAAGGCACCCAAGTTCTCATCACCGGCCGCGATAGTCGGCGAGGTGAAGAAGTTGTCGCGGCTATCCGTGCTGCGCACGGCAAGGCCGATTTCGTCGTCGCAGATCTTTCTTCCCCCCAGTCGGTGATCAATCTAGCGGCGCAGGCCGAGAAGATTATGGGCGGAGTCGACATTCTCATCAACAACGCGGGTATCTACACTTTTGGGCCGACTGCGGAGGTAACTGAGGCAGGGTTCAACGCGATGTATGACACCAACGTCAAGGCGCCCTTCCTGCTAACGGCCCGCCTCGCACCCGGAATGGTCAAGCGTGGTTGGGGACGCATCGTTAACATCACTACGATGGTTGCCTACATTGGGATGAATGGAGCGGCACTGTACGGATCTTCAAAGGCAGCGTTGCAATTGCTTACGCAAGCCTGGGCTGCGGAATATGCACCGGGCGGAGTGACGGTGAACGCGCTCGCGCCGGGCCCCGTACGCACGCCTGGTACTGCGGGCATGGGCGAGGCGCTCGATGAGATCGGCAAAACGGTACCGGCTGGTCGGGTGGGGACGCCGGCGGAGATCGCCGCCGCCGCTGTGTTTCTAGCCTCCGAGAGTGCCGGCTATGTCAACGGGGCTACCCTTGCCGTCGATGGCGGAAGAGTCGCGGTGTAGCGACGGGGCGCCGCCGGTTTCGGCCTGCGTTTCAGATTGCCCGACTACCTCAGCGAGCTCTACCGTCAGTCATCGGAATCAGTTAGGAGCATGTCCATGTTCAACAGCTACCGCAATAAATACGAGAACGTGAAGATGAAGCGGGAAGACGGCATCCTGGAGATCGCCTTGCACACGCGAGGCGGCCCGCTGGTGTTCAACGGCTACGTGCATGAAGCATTGGTTGGGGTTTTCCGCGACATCGGCGACGATCCCGAGAACCACGTCGTCATCCTGACCGGCACGGGCAACGAATTCTGCGCCCAAATTGCTGGGGATGGTTTCGACTTCTTTACGCCCACCGGATACGACAAGATCCTTCGCGAGGGTACAAAGGTCCTCGAAAACATGCTGGATATACAGGTGCCAATGATCGCGGCGATCAACGGCCCGGTAACCGCTCATTCCGAATATGCCTTGCTCTGCGACATCGTGATTGCCGCCGAGGATGCCTACTTTCAGGATGCAGCCCATCCCGCATTCGGCATCGTGCCGGGTGACGGTTTGCATATCGTGTGGCCTGAAGCCATCGGCGAGATTCGCGGCCGTTACTTCCTACTGAGCGGCCAAAAACTGAGCGCGGCTGACGCCAAGGAGTATGGTGCGGTGAACGAGGTCATGTCTCGTGAGTCTCTGCTGCCGCGAGCTTGGGAATTGGCACGACACATGAAGAAGCAGAACCCGCTCACCTTGCGATACACGCGGATGGCGCTCACGAACCGCTTCCGCCGAAGGCTTCAGGAAGGATTGTCTTACGGACTAGCCCTCGAGGGCATCTCCGCTGCACAGGTCGCAGTGTTGAATGCTCAGAAGGCCATGCGGGGCTAACAGCAAGTAATCCAAAACGGCTTCCTTCTTTGGAGAACCGTAGGGAAGAGTGAGATGACCAGATCGACGCTTAGCGTTTGCTTGATACTTGGGGCCTTCACTGTCACGGTGGGATTGCCTCGCGACGCCGTGTTCGCGGCAGACCACGGCTAGCTGATGTCAGGTTATTTCTTTGCGGGATTCCTTTACGGAGCGCATCAAGCGGCGCCCGCTAAGTACGTACGATGGCGTCCGCTTTTGGCAGTATCGACCGACCGGTTTGGGTCACTTGCCGACCGGCGCCAACCGGCCAATAGCTGCCGTTCGGTCGATCATCAAAAGCAATTTGAAGAGTTGCGTCCGCGGAGGACTCCGCTTTCAGTTGACGCACTCGACGAGCGCTCCCACCGCCCGAAGCAAACTCGGTTTCGAAATGAAGCGCGCTATT
>DASWCA010000517.1:0-9539 GCA_036390355.1 Acidobacteriaceae bacterium | reverse complement strand
CGCCACGCTATCATTTCAATCATGACCTTAACCGCGGAAGACCGCGCCCGCCGCATCAAAGTCCTCATCTTCGACGTAGATGGCGTCCTCACCGACGGCCAGCTCTACTTCCTTCCTCAGACTGACTCCAACGGCAAGCAGTACGGCCTCGAATTCAAGGGCTTCACAGCCCACGACGGTCTCGGCGTCACACTTGCCCGCCTCGGAGGCCTGCGCGTCGGCATCATCACCAAGCGCGAGTCCGCCACTGTCGCCATCCGCGCCCGCGATCTCAAGCTCGAATTCGTCTACCAGGGCCAGGCCCACAAACTCGCCGCTGCCGAGGAGATCGCCGCCAAAGCCGGCATCACCATGGACGAGCTCGCCTACGTCGGCGACGATGTAGTCGATCTGCCCGTCATGCGCGCCTGCGGACTCTCTATCGCCACTGCCAACGCGCGCATTCAGGCTAAGGCCGCCGCCCACTACATCACGCCCAACCCCGGCGGACAAGGCGCTGGACGCGATGCCATCGACTTCATCCTCGCCGCCCAGGGTACCCTTGACCAGACCATCGAAGCCTTCCTCGACGCCGATAACCCCGCCGCCCAACTCGCCGATATAGGCTCCGGCAAAATGTAGCCGCGCATGGAGACTCTGTGCCCACAATGCGGCGCGTCGCTGACCTGCAAGAAGGAAGCAGGCTGCTGGTGCGCCGAGCTACCCAATCTCCTGCCGGTTCCCGATCCCGGCCCGGCAGCATGCCTGTGCCTCGACTGCCTCGTCCAAAAGCTGGAGGCACAGGTCGCTCTTATCGACCGGAGTAAAGCGAATAAATAACGAAACTTTCGCGCTACAATAGCGCATGGCAGCCGCCCCCGACCTCGATCTGCGCCCTACTGAAGCCCTGGCCTGGGCGCACCCTGTGGTTGCCGAGTGGTTCCTCACCAAATTCGGTTCCGCCACCGAGCCGCAGGAGGAAGGCTGGCCCAGCATCCTGCGCGGCGAGACCACACTGATCTCCGCGCCCACAGGATCGGGCAAGACGCTCGCCGCGTTCCTGGTCGCGATCGATCAGCTCCTCCGCCTTGCCATAGCGGGCTCGCTCGCGCCCACCACACAAGTCGTCTACGTCTCGCCGCTCAAAGCTCTCTCGAACGACGTGCAGAAAAACCTCGACGGCCCGCTCGCCGAGATTCAGCAACTCGCCGCCGCACGCGGCTATCTCTGCCCGCCGATCCGCACCGGCGTTCGTACGGGCGATACGCTGCCCGTGGAACGCGTCCGTATGCTGCGCAATCCGCCGCACATCCTGGTCACGACGCCCGAGTCGCTTTACCTGCTGCTCACCGCGGGCAAATCGCGCGAGCATCTGCGCTCGGTCCGCACCGTCATCGTCGACGAGATTCACGCCGTCGCCGACGACAAGCGTGGCGCACATCTCGCGCTCTCGCTCGAACGCCTCGACGCGCTGGTCTGCGGCGAGAATCGGCTGTCGCCGGGCCAGTTCCTCACCGGCCGCAGCACGCCGCCGCAGCGCATCGGTCTCTCGGCCACGCAGAATCCGATCGAACTGGTTGGCGAATTCCTGACCGGTCAAAACCCGGCCCGTGAACCCGCAACGATCATTCAAGTCGGGCAGCGCCGCACGCTCGACATCGCGATCGAGATTCCGACGTGCGACGAGCTGGGTTCTGTCACCACCAACGCGATGTGGGAAGAGGTCTTCGACCGGCTCGCCGCCCACGCGCTCACGCACCGCTCCACGCTGGTCTTCGTCAACACGCGAAAGCTGGTCGAGAAGATCGCGTTTGCGCTCTCGGAACGCCTGACGCCTGAACTTGGTCCGGATTGCGTTGCGGCTCATCACGGCTCACTGGCACGTGAGTTGCGCCTGGATGCCGAGCAGCGCTTGAAGAACGGCGAAATCCGCATTCTCGTCGCCACCGCGTCGCTGGAGTTGGGAATCGATATCGGGAATGTCGATCTCGTCTGCCAGATCGCGAGCACGCGCGCGGTCGCTGTCGCCATGCAGCGCGTTGGCCGGGCGGGCCACTGGCGTGGAGCGATTCCCAAAGGCCGCCTCTTCGCGACGACGCGCGACGACCTGCTCGAACAGGCCGCGCTGGTCCGCAAGATGCGTGCCGGAGAACTCGATCAACTCGAAATCCCGCCGCAGCCGATTGACGTGCTGATGCAGCAAATCGTCGCCTGCGTCGGCGCTGAGCCCTGGGATGAAGATGCGCTCTACAGCGTACTGCGGCGCGCGTATTCTTACCGCGACCTTAGCCGCGAGCTCTTCGACGAGATCGTCAAGCTGCTCAGCGAAGGCATCGAATCCAGCCGCGGACGCTACGGCGCGTACCTGCTGCGCGACGGCGTTCACGGCCAGCTTCATCCGCGCCGCGGTTCGCGCTCCATCGCCATCTCAAACGGCGGCGCGATTCCCGACACCGCGCTGTTCAACGTGATCCTGCAACCGGAAGGAGTACAGATCGCCACGCTGGATGAGCACTTCGCGGTCGACTCCAGCCCAGGTGACGTAATCCTGCTCGGCAATACAAGCTGGCGCATCCAGCGCGTCGAAGCCGCCGGACGCGTCCTGGTCGAGGACGCCCATGGCGCTCCGCCAAGCCTGCCGTTCTGGTTTGGAGAAGCGCCTCAGCGCACGGCAGTCCTGTGCGACGGTGTCGGCGAACTCCGCGAGCAGATCGCCGCCCGCACATCCAACGTCTCGCCCGCCGATTTGCGGCCAAGCCATCCGGAAGTCGCCGCATGCATCGCGTGGCTTACCGAAAACTGCAGCATCTCCGCCCCTGCCGCTGAGCAGCTTATCGGCTACATCGTCGCCGGCCGTGCGGTGCTCGGAGCTGTTCCGTCGAAGACAACCATCATCGCCGAGCGCTTCTTCGACGAAGGCGGAGGAATGCAGCTCATCCTGCACGCGCCCTTTGGCGGACGCATCAATAAGGCCTGGGGGCTCGCGCTGCGCAAGCGTTTCTGCCGGGGCTTCAACTTCGAACTGCAAGCCGCCGCGACCGACAACGGCATCAACATCTCGCTCGCCGAGCAGCACAGCTTTCCGCTTTCGGACGTCTTCCACTTCCTTACCGAGAACACAGCGAAGGAGCTTCTCGAACAAGCCGCGATCGCTTCGCCCATCTTCAAGACTCGCTGGCGCTGGGCTGCCAACCGCTCGCTCCAACTGCTGCGCATGTCGAAGGGCAAGCGCATCGCGCCGCAGATTCAGCGCACCCGCTCCGAAGATCTGCTCGCCAGCGTCTTTCCGCAGGCTGCGGCCTGCTTCGAAACAATCGTCGGCGACATCCAAATTCCCGATCATCCGCTGGTCGACGAGGTCATGCAGGATGTGCTGCAGGAGGCGATGGACCTCGAAGGTCTGAACGAAGTGTTGCGTGGAATCGCGGCTGGAACGATCCGTTGCCTGGCCGTCGACACGCCCGTGCCTTCGCAGTTCGCCCACGAGCTAATCAATGCCAACCCTTACGCATTCCTCGACGATGCCGGCCTCGAGGAGCGGCGTACACGAGCCGTTTCGCTCCGGCGCGCACTACCGGACAGCGTCGCCGATGGCGCTGGCCGTCTCGATCAGGCCGCGATTGACACCGTTCGCCGTGAGTTGTGGCCCGACCTTCGCGACGAGCATGAACTCCACGACCTCCTGCACTCGCTGGTCGCTTTGCCGCTTGAAGTTCTCGATGATCCAGCGCGCGACACGCGACACTGGATGCACTTCTACGAGCGCCTCTCGGAAACCGGCCGCGCTCAAACCGTAGATCTGAACGGGATTCGCTGCTGGACCGCCACCGAGCGCCTACCGCACATTACCGCCTTGCGCAACGGATTTGAGGCACACGCAACCGAATCCGTTACAAAGGAGATGGCCGTCAAGCAGTGCGTCCAAGGATGGTTACAAATCCTCGGCCCCACAACCGCCTACACCTTCGCCCAGCGCCTCTCGCTCGATCCCGCCACGGTCTTCCAGACTTTCCTCGCCATGGAGATGCAGGGACTTCTCATGCGCGGAGCCTTCGAGAGTCGCGCCACGCAGGAAGATCACCACATCGAATGGTGCGAGCGCCGCATTTTGCAACGCATCCACCGGCTCACGCTGGCGACTGCGCGCAAGCAGGTCGAGCCCGTCGCTCCTGCCGTCTACCTGCGCTGGCTGCTGGGCTGGCAGCACCTCGCTCCGCAGACGCAGCTCAGCGGCGAAGAAGGCGTTTTGACTGCGCTGCATCGGTTGGAGGGCTTCGAGGCCCCAGCCGTCGAGTGGGAACGCACGCTGCTTCCTGCGCGCGTCGCCAACTACGATCCGCGCTGGCTCGACCAGCTCTGCCTCTCCGGCGCCGTCGGATGGGGACGCATTTCGCCCCCTCCCGCGTGGTCCGCGGGAGACGGGGCCGCGCCCCGCCGCGTGATTCCGACAAACGCCGCGCCAATCACCTTTTATGTTCGCGAGTCCGCCGACTGGCTGCCTCATGCGCTTGCCCAGCAGTCGGTCGACGAGCAGCTCCTCGCGCAAGCCCTCTCACCCGAAGCCCTGCGAATCCGTGCGATTCTGCAGCAGCGTGGCGCTTGCTTCGCCAACGATCTTCAGCGCATTACCACCCTCACCCGCGCCGAAACTGCCCACGCGCTCTGGGAACTTGCCACGGCTGGGCTGGCCGCCGCGGACGGCTTCGATCAGTTACGCGCCCTCATGGATCCCCGGCGGAAATCCACCACCACCGAAACCTCGGCCAAGCGCCCCACTCGGACCACCGCCGGCCGCTGGTCCCTACTGAACGAGGACCAAGCGGCCCATGAGGTGAATCCGATCGCGCAGGCCCGCCGCACCGATGCCGCCCTCGAATCCTTCGCGCGCATGTTGCTTGCCCGCTATGGAATCCTCTTCCGCGATCTGCTCGCCCGCGAATCGAACGCTCCAAAGTGGCGCGAACTCCTTGGCCTTCTCCGCCGTCTGGAGGCTCGCGGCGAGGTCCGCGGGGGCCGCTTCGTGAACGGCTTCGGCGGCGAACAGTTCGCCCTCCCGGAGGCAGTCGAATCCCTTCGCGCCGCGCGCACGCACGAATCCTCCGACCTTATCTCGGTCGCCGCGGCCGACCCGCTCAACCTCCTCGGCATCCTGATCCCCGGCGAGCGCGTCGCTGCAATACCCGGCAAAGAAGTCCGTTACCGCAACGGCTCGCTCGCGGTGGAAGACCTTCCGAATGCCGCGTCGGCCGAGGTGACAGCTCTGCCAATCGCCTCTGCCAGGAAGCGCCGATTCCTGGCGGCCATATTGCCCACATTGCCACCCGAGCCCGCCCCTTCCGCCCCAACCCTGTTTTGAGCCGTCCCATGCCCACGCCACCCGGTAATCAGCCGCCAACCGAAGCCACCACAGACACGAAAGCCGATCCGCGTGCTCTGGAACTTGACCCGGAAGACTTTTATTACGAAGGGCCATACCTCGTATTCACCGCGGCCTACCACCTCAAACGCGGCTCCTGCTGTCACTCCGGCTGCCGCCACTGCCCTTATGGCAACGCCGAGTGATCCACCCATTCGGCGGACGGCGCGAATCCAACGCAGCCATTTACAATCAAATCAATCACAATGTCTGACATCACGACCGCCATTCCTACACGAGACACCGTTATTCTGGGCTCCGGCTGCGCCGGCCTTACCGCCGCCATCTACGCCGCCCGCGCCAACCTCAAACCGCTCGTGCTCGAAGGCCACGAGCCGGGAGGCCAGCTGTCGATCACCACGCTGGTGGAGAACTTTCCGGGCTGGCCCGAAGGCATCCAGGGGCCCGACCTGATCGAGAATATGAAGCAGCAGGCCACCCGCTTCGGGGCCGAGCTGACGATGGCGCACCTCGTCTCGGTCGACCTCAGCAAGCACCCGTACGAGTTGAATCTCGGCGCCGGCAAGGACCCGATCCACACGCGCTCGCTGATCATCGCGTCGGGCGCCAGCGCTCGCTGGCTCAACCTGCCCAGCGAACAGGCGCTCATCGGCCACGGCGTCAGTTCCTGCGCCACCTGCGACGGCTTCTTCTCCATGGGCAAGGAGATTGCCGTCATCGGCGGCGGAGATTCCGCCATGGAGGAGGCACTCTTCCTGACGCGGTTCGCAAGCAAAGTTACGCTGATCAACCGCACCGAGAACTTCCGCGCCAGCCGCATCATGCTCGACCGCGCGATCGCCCACCCCAACATCCAATTCGTTTCGAGCACTGTCGTCGAAGAGGTCATGGGCGTCGAAGACAAGGAAGTCCGCAGCCTGAAACTGCGAAATATCAGGTCCGGCGAGCGCAGCGAACTCCCGGTCTCCTTCATGTTCCTGGGCATCGGTCACATCCCGAATGCGAAGATGTTTCAGGGCCAACTGGACCTCGACCCGGATGGCTACATCGTGACTCACGGGAACGTCTTTCCGACCCGCAATGGGCAGCCTATCCCGGGCGTCTTCGCATGCGGAGACATCCAGGATCGGCGATACCGCCAAGCCATCACCGCCGCCGGAACCGGCTGCATGGCGGCACTGGAAGTCGAGAAATTCCTTGAGGAGCACGGCAGATAGCTACAGCATCACCCCAGATGCGAGTCCGTTAGCCGCAGTCGAGCGACGCTCTGGCTATTGCTGCGCGAACTTCTCTACGTAGTTTCCGATGATCGGTAGCTTGAACCGCACCCCGCTATACGCCTTCACTATGCATAAGATAAACGTGCAAAACATCGTGAGACCAAGCAGCGGAGCAAGAACAAACCAGCCCAAGAAGGGAATGATCCCGCAAACAAAAGACAAGACAATCGTGCAAACATACAGGCCGAGACACTGGAACGCGTGAAACCGCACAAACGGCCGTTTGTTGTATGGCTCGATGATCAGGAACAGGACCGCCGGAACGAAGGTGATGTAAGCAAGGGCGCCAGCCACATTGTCGGCCAGACCTTCGGTGGCTGCCGCTGGAGGGGGAACTGACGGGACTACCTGAGGATCTTCCATTGCGACTCTCCTGACTGATTTGAGAAGACGGGATACACTTTCACCGATCAATAGCCGGGGCCCAAGGGGAGTGACTGCCAATATACTCCCGAGTGACGGACGGGCGTCAAGCAGGACTGCCGGCCAATCTCTCCGCAAAACCCGATTCCGCTATACTCGCCACAGCGAGGTTCCTCATGGCCAACATTCAAATTCCGGACGAATTGGACGCTGAACTCCAGCAGGCCGCGGCGCGCCTCGGACGCACCAAAGATGACCTCGTGCGCGAAGCTGTTTTGGCTCAACTCGAAGAGCAGTTCGCCGCCCAAACCGAGTTCTCAGACGAACAAATCGCGCGCATGAAGCACAGCATCGCGCAACTCGACCGGGGCGAGGTCTTCACCAGCGAACAGGTTGACGAGATGTTCGAGGACTGGCACCGACAACGAGCCTCTCGTTGAGCCGTTTCCTTCTCTCCGCCGAAGCCGAGCACGATCTCGACGAAATCCTCACCTATCTCAATCAATTGCCGATCGAGCCGGGCAACCGAATTGCCTGATCGCTGCAAGCCATGCTGCAGAGTATAGGAAGCCAGCCATATCTCGGGACCTCGCAAAGCGCACTTACGCGTCTTCTTGGTCTAGAGGTGCGTAGCCGCCTTGCACCTCCCTATCGCACCTTCTATAGGCTCGGCGGGAGCGCCCCGGAGGTCATCGCGATCCTCCACGTGAGCGCGATCAATCTTCCATTTTGGGTAGCCGTTTCCAGTAGCCCGCAACCGAAGTTCCTCGCCCTTGCGCAATTTTCCTGAGGGAACAAGAGGAAAAACGGTAGTGGGTCAGTTTGGTAAAGACAACTACGGAGATTCTGACTCTGCGAGTCAGAATGACGACGCTGAGGTCAAACTGACCCACTGCCCGCGGCGACACTTCGGCTCTTCGGCGAGAACCACCCCGAAACGGAAAAACAACCCCATTGCTCTCGCCTCGCATTCCTGCGATACTTAAACGTGCCCCACAAGCGTGGCCAATCCAAACAATTAAATATGCGGAGGCGGAGATGTCAGCGAAATACATCTTTGTAACAGGCGGAGTTGTGTCTTCACTCGGCAAAGGACTCGCTGCGGCCTCCATTGGCTGCTTGCTCGAGGCGCGAGGGATCAAGGTCAACCTGATGAAGTTCGACCCTTACCTCAACGTCGATCCCGGCACTATGTCGCCGTTCCAGCACGGCGAGGTCTTCGTTACCGACGATGGCGCCGAAACCGACCTCGACCTTGGCCACTACGAGCGCTTCACCCACGCCCGTCTCTCCCGCGATAACAATCTCACCACCGGCCGCATTTACGAGCAGATCATCACCAAGGAGCGTCGCGGCGACTATTTGGGCAAGACCGTCCAGGTGATCCCGCACGTCACTAACGAGATCAAGAACGCCATGCGCAAGGTCGCGGCCGACTGCGACGTCGCCATCGTCGAAATCGGTGGCACCGTCGGCGACATCGAATCGCTTCCCTTCCTCGAAGCCATCCGGCAAATGCGCCAAGACCTGGGGCGGGATAATACCGTTTTCGTTCACGTCACCCTCATTCCCTGGATCGCCGCCGCGCAGGAGCTCAAGACCAAGCCGACACAGCACTCCGTAAAAGAAATGCTGAGCATCGGAATCCAGCCGGACATTCTGCTCTGTCGCTCCGACCGCGCCGTGCCCCGCGAGATGCGCAACAAAATCGCCCTCTTCTGCAACGTGCAGGAGAATGCCGTTATTGCCGCGCGCGACGTAGCCAGCATTTACGAGGTGCCGCTCAACTTCGCGGCGGAGGGCGTTGACACTCTCGCCCTGCAACTGCTGCGCATCGACGCGAAGGCCCCTGACCTTTCGAAGTGGCAGGACATCGTCCACCGCGCTTACAACCCGCAGGACGAAGTCTCCATCGCGATTGTGGGCAAGTACGTCGAGTATGAAGACAGCTACAAATCGCTCAAGGAAGCCCTGGTTCACGGCGCGCTCGCCCACAACCTGAAGCTTCGCGTTACCTGGATCGAAGCCGAAGGCCTGGAAACTCGCGACGCGGCTGAAGGGGATGCTCCCGGCAAGCCCAACCGCGACTATGAAGCTCAACTGAGTGGCTTCGACGGCATCCTGGTTCCCGGCGGATTCGGCAAGCGCGGCATTGAGGGCATGCTCAACGCCATCCGCTACGCTCGCGAAAATGATGTCCCATACTTCGGCATCTGCCTGGGAATGCAGACCGCGTGCATCGAGTACGCGCGCAATGTTTGCGGCCTTGCCCACGCCAACTCCGGCGAGTTCGACCCCGCCACACCCCACCGCATCATCTACAAACTGCGCGAACTCACCGGTGTGGAGGAGATGGGCGGGACCATGCGTCTCGGCGCGTGGGCCTGCAAGCTCGAGCCTGACTCACTCGCAGCCAAGGCTTACGGCGCCATCGAGATCTCCGAGCGCCACCGCCACCGCTACGAGTTCAACCGCGAGTACGAGCCCGTCTTGACCGGTGCAGGACTGCGCCTCACCGGCACAACTCCCGACGCCACCTA
>DASWCA010000516.1:0-4227 GCA_036390355.1 Acidobacteriaceae bacterium | reverse complement strand
CGACATCTCGCCGCTGGCTTTGCGTCAACTGCTCAATCACTCGCTCGGCGACAATGACGTCACCGCTGGATACATTCAAATGCAGCCAGCTAGACTAGTTTCTGTCGCGAAATGCAAGTTAGCACGGAAGAATGAGGGTTTGTACGTATATTCTGCTGCAGGTTTTCGTTGACTCGTACGTGTGTGTTGCGGCACACGGATCGCATGAAAGATGCACGATTCGAATCGTCATCCGATGTGATGCGCTGGCTGCAAAGGGAAGCGGCGGGACTTTGGCCGGCGGTTCTTGGCTCATTGAGCTTTCGTCGCAGCCCGTGTGTTCGCGAGAACTGCCCGGCCTGCAGGTCCGGCGAGCAACATCCGGCCTACGTTCTGTACGGCCGAGTGAAGGGACGGCGAGTTGCGGTCTACGTTCCGGAAGAGCTGGTGCCCGAAATGCGACGCGGTCTGGACAATGGGCGCGCCTTGCAGGAACTGCTGCAGCAAGCTGCGCCGCGCTACATCAAGGCGTTGAAGCGAGAGCGGGCGAGAACGCCGAAGAGCAGGAAGAGCTGAGCGGTGTCGAGAGCGACGGCGCGACAGATCAGTTTTGCCGATTGGGAATTGATGCAGCAGGGGGGACAGGGCGTGCGCCTGGAACCACTGTTGGGGGCGATATCCGACTTTCTCGACGACCAGGGGGACATGATCGAGCGGGTCCGGTGCGATCTGGCGCGCGGGCTGAAGAAGCCCGGAAGTGGTCGCAGCGGAATGACGCCGAGACAAATCCTGCGCTCGCTGGTTCTGATGCGGCTCAAGAATTGGGACTATCGCGAGCTGCGCGAGCGGATCGCCGATGGATTGACGCTGCGTCAATTCACCGACTTCTACTGCGCGCCGGTGCCCAAGCACGACGCGTTTCAGCGCGGCTTCATCCGACTGACACCGCAGACGCTCAAAGCCATCAACGACCTGGTGGTTCGGGCGGCGGTCGAGCTCGGATTGGAGGATGGTACGAAGCTGCGGGTCGACACCACGGTGGTGCAGACCGACATCCATCATCCGACCGACAACACGTTGTTGTGGGACGTGGTGCGCGTCGTCACGCGCTTGGTCGGGCGCTTGGCCAAAGCGCTGGAACTGCGACGAATCAAGGGGTTTTGCGATCGCAGGCGTTCGGCGCGGCGCCGGATGTACGAGATCCAGCGCATGACGACAAGGCAACGCCACGAGCAGCAGATTGGGACATACCGCGCGCTCATCGGTATTGCCGAAGAGGTCGTGGGGAATGCGCGAGCGGCGCTCGAAAAGACCCGCAAGATGCGCGGCAGGGACATGCTTGCCGACGTGGCCATCGAAGAGCTCCGCAAACAGATCGAGCACTTTTGCGAGCTGGGGAGCCGTGTGATCGATCAGGCGCGTCGCCGCGTGCTCGATGGCGAGCAGGTCCCCAACGACGAGAAGATCTATTCCATTTTTGAGCCCCATACCGACCTGATCAAGCGCGGCAAGGTGCGAGCGCCGGTGGAGTTCGGCCACAAGGTCCTCCTCGCCGAAAGCGCGCAGGGGTTAATTACGCAATACCAGGTGCTGAAGGGAAACCCGTCCGACGAGGTCCATGTGGCCCCTTCCCTTCAGCGCCACAGGCGAGCCTTTGGTCGGGTCTCGGAATTGTACGGCTCGGATCGCGGCTTCTTCAGCGAGCAAAACCTGGCGTCATGCCAGCACGCCGGCGTCAAGGTGGTGTGCATTCCGCAGCGCGGCGGCAAGCGAACAGCAAAGCGCGAAGCGCACGAGAACAGCGCGGCCTTCAAGGAAGGCCAGCGCTTTCGCGCCGGCATCGAGGGACGCATCTCGGTGTTGTTCCGAGGTCGCGGCATGAAGCGCTGTCTCGCCGAGGGACATGACCGCTTCGAGTTGTTGGTTGCGGCAGCTGTGCTCGCCAATAACCTGATGCGAATCGCGGCACTGTTGACGCAACGATCGCATCGCAGACGAAAAGCCGCTTGATGTCATGCTGGCCGCTGCCTTCCGGCAGATCAAAGCTGCCGCGCCGCGTCTCGAGCCGCAAGCCCACTCTCCAGTTCAGACCGCGGGGCGAAAAGTCGCCTGCGCCGGGCTTGTCGATGCCGACGTCTCCTGCCAATTTGTGCCCAATTTATCGAGATAACTTGGACTGCTTCCACTCAATCCAGGCATTTCGCGACAGAAACTAGACTAGCACTACTTTGGCAGATTTACTCACGCCGCTGCCCGCTGCAAATCCATTTTCGGCAATGCGGGCATCGCTGCGGCGGTAGTCGAGCGATGAGTTCGAGGATGGCGTGGCGCACGGCTGGCAGAGTCGGCTGCGGCGGTGGCCCGTTGATTCTTTTTTTCCACTTTGCTGTTGCAGGCGGCGATGCTGGAGGAAGGCGTAAGCGATCATCGTCATGAGCGCATGACGGTGAAGGCCTTGCCAGGATCGTCCCTCGAAGTGATCGAGACCGAGTTCTTCTTTCAGCTGCTGGTGAGCCTGCTCGCAAATCCATCGCGCCTTGATGGTGGCCGCCAAGGTGCGCAGGTCCATCTTTGCCGGCAGGTTGGCGAGATAGTGTTTCTTCTCTCCCGACATCCTGTGTTCGCCGATGAGCCAGGCCTCCTCGCCTGGCAGATGTTGCTGGCCCTTGTCCCGAATTCGCTGTGGTGGTCCATCCGCTATGCGCACACGGACGGCGGCGAAACGAGCCTTGAGCTTTCCCTTCGTGCCAGTGCGCCAACTGATGTTCTGCCATGTGGCGTCGGCCAGCATGTCTTCGGCCGCCATCGATAGAATGTCAGGAACGTGCCGCTTACGGGGACGGCCGCGCCCAGCAACCGGCCAGATCATCTGCACATCGGCAGGGTACACTTTGAGGTGGCGCGGAATACCGACCGCCCAGGCAAGTTTGCGAGCTGTGAGCCCCTGCCGAAACGGCGCGCTCAGCCCATAACCGGCATCAGCCAACACGCAGGCAAAGCGCACACCGGCTGCGATGACACGATCGATTTCCGCTAGGGCCATCTCCGGCTTCGTCCGTGCCGTTCGATATTCGGTCGGAACACCTGCTCGCTCCAACCGGGCCCGCTTGCTCGTCCAACTCTCGGGGAGAAACAACCGCAACGCCAGCATGACCGGTACTTCGCCTCGCGCAAGCGTCAGCGACACCAGCGTCTGGCAATTGGCGGTCTTGCCTAGCGCCGAAGCATATTGCGCAGCGACACCCACCGAATGCGTGCCCTTCTTGGGAATCGCGGTGTCATCGATCACCAGAACAGCATCGCTGCCGCCGACGAGCCTATCCGCTTGAACAAGCAGTTCTGTCTCTACCGGCGCCGCATCCCAGACCCCGGCGGCAATGAAGTGGTGCAACTGATCATATTCGCCAAGCGCAAGCCGCTCCGCCATCGGCGCAATGCTCTTCCGGTCGCCAGGACCGATCAGCCCCGACACGTAGAGCGGACACATTTGTCGCCGCGCTTTATGACCCAACCGATCCAGAAACGGCTTGAGCCAACGTCCAAGCTCTTCTTTCCAGTCCAACATCTTGCCAACCATGGTCGGCCCTCCAAAAGCCGACCACCCATGAATCATTGAAAAACTGATTTGGGAATCCCCTGCCGCTCAAAATCTGCCAAAGTAGTGTTAGGCTGAGTGGCCTTTTAGATTAGGCTGAGTGGCCTTTAACTTCGGGCCGTAGATCATGATCCGGTCCTGTGCGTCGAGATCACCGAGCTTATTGCGATGGATCAAGCTTTCGTCGCCTCCAGCCATTGCAATTGTGATAGGATTGTTGCTTCCCTAGCTGGGTTCCTAAGACGCCCAGGTTCTCACCCTTCCCTATTGGGGAGGACCTCTGTGAGAAGGGAATGCAGGGAGGACTTCATGCGATGCGATGTTTGCGTAATGGCAGCGGCTATAATGGCCTTCGGGGCGATCGGTTCCACGGCCACTGCTCAGCAGGGCAGCTCCATCCAGCAAGCCACAACTGCGGATCCCGCCAGCAATCCCGATCAAGAGTTGGGCAGGCGCTTTCTCATTAAGGCGGAAAACTTGCCGCCGCCGAAAACCGGGGAAGTCGCGGCAAGCCGATCTCTGCTCATTCCATACGCAGGACAAGTGCCGCGCGTGATGGAGGGCTTCACCGCCACGCCATTTATCACGGGCCTAGAGCATCCTCGCCGATTGCTCGTCCTCCCAAATAACGATGTCATTGTTGCTGAGCAGAA
>DASWCA010000515.1:0-10176 GCA_036390355.1 Acidobacteriaceae bacterium | reverse complement strand
CGAACCTCGAACCTCGAACCTCGAACCTAGTAAACTGCCCTTATGGAACCTCTCGTCATCGCCGGCCGCGCCTTTCAGTCTCGCCTCATCGTTGGAACAGGGAAGTACAAGGACGGTCCGCAGACGCAAGCTGCCATCGAGGCCTCTGGCGCGGAGATGGTCACAGTCGCAGTCCGCCGCGTCAACCTCGACCGCTCCCGTGAGTCGCTCCTCGACTTCCTCGACCCGCAGCGCTACTTCCTGTTGCCCAATACCGCCGGCTGCTTCACCGCCGACGAGGCCATCCGCGCCGCGCGGCTCGGTCGCGAAGTCGGTCTCTCGGACTGGGTCAAGATCGAGGTCATCGGTGACAAGCCCACCCTCTATCCCGACATTCAGGCCACGCTCGAAGCCACCCGCGTCCTCGTCAAGGAAGGCTTCACCGTTCTCCCCTACACGTCGGACGACATCGTCTTCGCCAAGCGCCTCATCGACGCCGGAGCCGCAGCCGTCATGCCGCTCGGAGCCCCCATCGGCAGCGGCCTCGGCCTGCGCAACACTGCCAACCTCCGCATCCTGCGCGAGCTCATCAGCGAAGTCCCGCTCATCGTCGACGCCGGCGTAGGCACCGCCTCCGACGCCACGCTCGCCATGGAACTCGGCTTCGACGGCGTCCTCATGAACACCGCCATCGCCGAAGCCCGCGACCCCATCCTCATGGCCGAAGCCATGCAGCACGGAGTCCTCGCCGGCCGTCAGGCGTATCTCGCCGGACGCATGCCAATGCGCCTCTACGCAACGGCAAGCTCGCCCCTCGAAGGCATCAGCCGTTGACCTCGCAGCCGCCGATCGTCTGGCGGATCGCCGCCGCAGTCCTTTGGGCAGTTTCCATAGTGTGCCTGTTTCTAGCGGTAAGGCACGCTCTTTCGGGCCAGCTTCATCCGCAGCACGAGCCAATGGTTACGGTCCTCGCCCCACAGGCGATTCAATATGAATCTGAGCTCGCAGACCGTTGGGAAGCCGCGGGCTGGCTCCTGCAATTCGTCACCGCCGCAGTCCTCTCCTTCGGCATCCAGTCTCCACGAGTAGTCCGCCGCATCTTCATCTCTCTCGGCGTTCTCATCGCAGTCGACGGTGTATCTCTGCTCCTCATAGCAGTAATCATCCGTTGGTCATTCTGAACGCAGCGAAGAATCCCCGCATCTTCCACCGGACCAATCGGTGCCCGTCAGTGCAAATCGGTGTTAAGCCTTTTCCTCGAACCTCGAACCTCGAACCTCGAATCCCCGAACCTCGAACCCCGCTCGCCAATCGCCCAACGCCTCGTTCCAGCGTTACACTCTCCCCATGCGAGTCTTCGGCATCGACTGCGGCACCGAGTTCACCGGCTACGGTGTAGTCGAGATGGACCACGCCGCCCGCACGCCGCGCCTCATCCACTGCGCTGCCGGAACCATCCGCCTCAACAAGAAAGAGAAGACCCCGCAGCGCCTCGCCCAGGTCTACGCCGAACTCACCGCCCTCATGAGCCTCCACGCGCCCGATTGCGTCGCCATCGAGGAAGTCTTCTTCTCCGCCAACGCCAAGTCCGCGCTCAAACTCGGCCAGGTCCGCGGAGTCGCCCTGCTCGCCGCCGCTACCTCGAACCTCCCAGTCGCCGAGTACGCGCCACTCTCCATCAAGTCCTCCGTCACCGGCTATGGCCTCGCCGCCAAGGAGCAGGTCCAGTTCATGGTCACCCGCCTGCTCGCACTCGACTGCGCCCCCGAGTCGCCCGACGCCGCCGACGCACTCGCCATCGCAATCTGCCACATCCACACCGCACAGACTCTGTTTCTGCAAGGAGCCAACCGGTGACTTTTCCTCGCATGGCCGTGTCTATTGCACTCGTTCTGTGTTCAGCCGCAGGAACCGTCACGCGCGGACAAAACCCTCTGCCCGCCGTGGATCCAGCAAAACCACCCGCGGCTCCCGCACGCCCCACCGTCTCCTTCGACTTCGAGCGCAAAGGCCTCCCGGTTCCCAAATATCACCTGACCATCCATGGCGATGGCGCGACCGTCTATGAAGGAGATGAGGTGGAGGTGACCAACAAGTACGGCACGCCGGTCACACTCCCGCCTCACCCGTTTCAGAGCCCCGTGAGCATCTCTCCCGCGACCTCCGGCCATATCTTCGAACTCGCCCGAAAGCTCAACCACTTCAATGTCGCCTGCGCGTCAAAAGCCAAAAACATCGCCGACTCGGGAACCAAGACCCTGACCTACACGGGCCCCGACGGCACAGGCGCCTGCACCTACAACTACTCCGAGAACAAGGATGTCGAAGCCCTCACCGAAATCATTCAGGGCATCACCGAGACGATGGATCAGGGCCGCAAGCTCGACCATCTGCACCGCTACGACCGCCTCGGCCTCGACGCCGCTATCACATTCCTCGCCCAGGAAGTGACGGACGGTCACGCGCTTGAGCTGGGCACCATCGCCGCGTCGCTGCACTCCATCGCCGCCGATGGCGAAGTTATGGAACGCGTCCGTACGCGCGCCAATAAGCTGCTCACCCTCGTCCCCGTAGGCAGCAATTCGCACCCATAAGCGCTAAGATAAGCCGCGCGGGAGGACCGACATCCACTGTTAGGTTGCAGAACTCGATTCCTCGACGATAGCTTCCGACTAGCCGATCATCCAACAACAACGGAATAGCTGACGACTACGGCGTTTTTCTCAGTTTCCGGCTTGCTCGTCATTTGGGAGCCACGTTCAGAGAACTGGGGACGTACTTGCGACCCTGCGGGCGCCCATTCCCAGCCGGACCGCCGCGTCTATTTTGCAGCGGCAACTTTGACTTTGAGACGATAGCGCGCGGGCGGGGCATCAAACTCGCGCTTGAAGGCGCGGTTGAACGCCGGCTCGGATTCGTAACCGACCTCACCAGCAATCTGCGCGACACCGCGGCTGGTGGACGTGAGGAGTTGCGCCCCCAGCTGTAGCCGCCAACTTGTCAGGTAGGTCATAGGCGGCACTCCCAGAAAATGCCGGAAACGCGCGGCCAGTACGGACCGCGACACCCCGACCTCCGCAGCCAGTTCGGCAACCGTCCACGCTTGAGATGGTTGACGATGCAGCAGGGCCAGCGCTTTGCCCACTTCAGGATCGCGCGCTCCAGCTAGCCATCCGGTTTGGCCTGGTGGCAAAGAATCCACATAGCGTCGCAGTGTCTCCGCGAATAACGCTTCGGACAACTTTGCAACTATGATCTCGCTTCCTGCCTGCGAGCCAACAGCTTGCCCCACAGAGTAAAGGATGGAGTTCTTCAGCCATTGACCTGAACTGTCGTTGCCAATGTTGACTTTGAACACCGGCGGCAGCCCACCCAGAAAAGCTTTGCTGAGATGCGGATCACATGCCAGGTAGCCACAAACAAATTTGGTGAGTTCACCTCCGCCGCCCATACTCGCCGGCTTCAGCCCCTGCGATAGGACATCCTGCAGCATTTTCTCGTAGTCCCTCGACACGACATCACGGCCGTTTCCCATAACGTGCGCATCGCCGTGAGGAAAGACAACGATATCGCCGGCGGAAAGCAGGACTCGTTCACCATACTCGATCGCCACATAAGCCTGTCCCTGCGTAAGCAGGTGGTAGAGGATAACGTGCCTCGGCTCCGGCGACAGATATTGTGCCAGCAGACAGGAGGCTGGCGAGCGAAGGCTCCATGGCGCCGAAAACTCAGCGTTGTAGAACATGGTGCCCTCGAGCTTCACCGTCTTCAGCACTGTCGATAGGACATCCATCCGGTTCTCCACGCAACTTTCCGCACTCTAAGCAAAGTTACCCGGACGCTCGGCTAAGGGAGTGACAATCATACCGCACCGTGGATAAGAGAGCTGGACGCGCGAGCAAGTGCAGGCTCTTCTCTCAGCTCATAGTCAATTCAGCGTCGGAGATGTCACAAGAACTTGCAGTCAATCCGAATGCAAAAAAGGAGCAAGACAATGTCGAAAGTTATTAACGGTGTCAGCGTCACGGACCTGATGCAAACCATGGATGCAGTCAAAGCGGACCCCACGATCGCGAAGTTCCGCTTCCGTTTGAACAATGAATGGCTGGAGGGCGGCCACAACCGTTCCACCGTGAACGAGTTTTACGGAGCAGGCCAGCAGCACCAACGGCCCAGTTCGTTCTTCCTCCACGCCGATGAGCCTGTCGTTCTTCTGGGACACGATATGGCCCCAAACCCCGCCGAGTACCTTCTCACCGCTCTTGCGGCGTGCGTCACGAGCTCGCTCGTGTATCACGCAGCTGCGCGAGGCATCAAGATCGAGGAGGTCGAATCGCAGTTAGAGGGTGACGTTGACGTGCGCGGATTTCTCGGACTGGACCCAAGTGTGCGAAACGGCTTCCAGAATATCCGCATGACCCTCGCCATCCAAGCCGATGTCACCGACGAACAACTCGAGGAGCTCGCCAGCCTCGGGACAGGATTCTCGCCCGTCTTTGACTCAGTCACAAACGGAGTGCCGGTCACAGTTCGGACGGAGCGGATGAAGACAGAAAAAGCCGCAGACGCCGCATAAAAACTGACGGGAGGCAGCCCACCGCTGCTCTCCCGCCTCTCTTCCAGAAACTATCTCCGCTTTCGAAAGGCATTCCATGTCAACAGTCACTTCCACAGTACGCGAAAGAATCCAGGCGCAGGGCTTCTGCGGTCTCGATGACGCAATCTACGCACAGATTAATTACCCTCTGCGCCTCTCTCCCGCCATCTGCATGATCTGGGCGGCCGTCGGAACCGCGCTTGCCTCGCCGACGGTGTTGTGGGCCTTGGCGCCATTCGCCCTGCTCGGTGCAATGCTGCGTGGCCATCCGTTTGATGTGCTTTATAACCACGGTCTGCGTCATCTATCCGGAGCACCAGCGCTGCCACGTTACGCGGCTCGGCGACGCTTCGGCTGCACCTCGGCGACCACCATGCTGATCGCAGTGGGATGGAGCTTTCACACAGCTCACATCGTCGCCGGCTACATCATTGGCGGCACGCTCATAACCGCTGCCTTTGTGAACGTGACGACCGGCGTCTGCATACCCGCGTTCATCGCTCGCATATGCTTCGGTAAGGTGGTCTGTGAGTAATTGACGCCACGATGTTTTGGCGGGAGGGGATTAGTACCGAGATTGTCGGCTAGGTCTAGCAATGTCATTGGCAGGATCGGCGCGCCCCCCGCGAAAACCTCATTCCCGCCGACCATTTCAGGCCAATCGCGCTTGACACGCGGAGTACAATTAAAATAAGGGCTGAGGGTCGACGCGAGCCGCATTTTCAAGCCCATCTGGTATATATCAAACGGTGTATACCAACTTCTTACCTCTTTGTTTGGAAGATTTTGCAAAAGAGATAGGGGGGAGGGGGTACCGCGGATGCGGGCTCCCACGGAGGCAGTAAGATGATCGGCCGACGATTCCTGCAGCACTTCCTTCTGTTCGCCTTCGCTCTCTGCCTCGTACTCCTTGGCTCGGAGTTATCCGCCAGCGCCGACACCACCACTCGCGCCGCGCGCCTCACCTACCTGCAAGGCACGGTCACTATCAGTCAGGTGGACAATACCGCAGGCGAACCCGCGCAACTCAACATGCCGCTGCTCAAGGGTGTCCAGTTGTCCACAGGCCAGGATGGCCAGGCCGAGGTCGAGTTCGAGGACGGCAGCGTCGTCCGGCTCACGCCCAACAGCGTGCTGTCGCTCGACAGTCTCGCAGTCGACTCCGACGATGTCTTCACCACCGATCTCACACTGCTCCACGGACTCGCATACCTCGAACTCCGCGCGACTCCGCAGTACCGCTACTCGCTCAGTGCCGGTGGAGATGTTGTGTCGCCAGTCGAAAACGCCACGATCCGTGTCGACTTCGACGAGTCCCCCGCGATCTTCTCGGTACTCGATGGCACCGCTCATGTCGAACGAATCGGCCCCAACACCTCTTCGGATAACGCGGGCTATCAAACCGACGTGCGCGCGGGCGAAAGCCTTCGTGGAGACCCTGCCGACCCCAACCGCTACTTTCTAACCCAGGTCATCGCCGGTGAGACCTGGGACCAGTGGAACCAGGATCTCGATAACGCCGCCGCCGCGGAAGCTGCCAACAGCACCTCTGTTCGAGATAACTACGCCGGCGCGCAGGGTTACGGCTGGTCCGATCTCGACGCCAATGGAAGCTGGTACGACGTGCCCGGGCAGGGGCAGGTGTGGCAGCCGCAAGCGGCAGTGGACGACTCCGCATTCGATCCCTACGGAAATGGTGCGTGGGTGTCGTATTCCGGCACAGGCTATGTCTGGGCGTCAGCCTATCCGTGGGGCTGGACGCCCTACCGCTGCGGCAACTGGTCGTACATGCCTGGCTTCGGCTGGGGCTGGTTGCCAGGCTCGGGTTGCGGAGGACGCGGCTGGGGCTTCGCCGGTGGCGGCCGCCCGGTCAACATCGTTTTGGGCCCTTCTGGTTACAAACCGATTCACGTTCCCAACGGAGGCCACAGCCCGGCACGTCCGATCCTGCCGGTGGGCATGACATCGCATCCACGTTCGGAGCCTTCCCGCTCCGGCGAGCACGGCCCGCGGCAGATCGCCGGCATGACCGTCAGGCCGATCCAGCCCGCCCACAGGGACTATAACAACCCGGGCAGTACGGCCGTCGGATCTTCTCTCAGGCGCGATTATCCCGTAGATTCTCAGACTCGCACACCGGTGCTGGGACTCGCCGGAACGCGGCCAGTCATCGTCAATACCTCTCCTGGACCGCGGCCCATGGATCAACGTCCGCCCGCCGCCGATCGGCATGTCACCGCGGGTGGCGTGGGCGCGGAACGCTCCAACCAGCCGCAACGTCCCGTCGTCGTGTATCCGCCCAACAGCGGACAATCCTTCCCGGGCCACGAGCCGACTCGGCCCACGCAGGGCGTCCGCTCCGACCAACAGCCGTCTCAGATTCCAAGGCCCGTTCAGCCGAGTTCACAACCCCAGCACACCGCGCCTCCTCCGGCAGAGCACCCAACGTACTCTCCGCCGCCCGCGTCCGTGCACCCGAGCTATTCGCCACCGCCGGCAGCGCCCGCTCCGCAGCGTTCGGCGCCCGCTCCGGCGCCTGCTGCTCCAGCGAGTTTGCCCGCGCGGAATTCACCGAGGTAGCGCGCGGTAAAGTTGGGCCATCGGCTCGAGCGCCAGCGCCTCAGCCCGTGCCAACGCCGGAACCTCCGCCGGCCACGCCGCACGAAGCTCCTCCGCCGAGTAGCCCGCTGAACGCAGATTGTTAGCCAGCGTCTTCCGCTTCTGCGCAAAGCATCTTTTCAGGAACGCGTCGAAGCCCGCAGCATCAACGCCGAGTTCCAGAAAGCGCGGCGTGAACTCCAGCCGCAGCACCGTGGAGAAAACGTCCGGCGGCGGAGAAAACGCCACGGGCGGAAGCGTTAACAGCGTCTCAACCCGAGCGTTCATCTGCGCCGTCGCCGAAAGCAGGCCGTAATCGCGAACTCCAGGCGCAGCGGCAACCCGGTTCGCAACCTCGCGCTGCATCATCACGACCGCGCGAGCAAGCACACCGCGAGCGCCTGCAGCGAAGAGACGCAGCAGAATCTCCGACGTGATGTAGTAAGGTAAATTGCCGACAACATCGGCCGTCTCGCCTTGCGGGACAAGCGCATCGAAGTCGACTTTGAGCACATCCGCCTCGACAATCTCGACCTGCGGCTGAGCCCGGAACTGGAAGCGCAACTCGGCGGCAAGCGCGCGGTCCAGCTCAATCGCGATCAGCCGCCGGCATCGCCCCGCGAGAATGGAAGTAATTGCGCCATGTCCCGGACCAATCTCGATCACCGTGCGATCGCCGACCGCGCCAAGCGAGTCCGCGATGGCGTGGCGAGCGGCGGCGTCCACCAGGAAGTTCTGTCCGAGTTTTGGCTTGCGAGTCATTCGTTCAAATGAAGTTAGCTGCAAAGACCACTCTACTCAATAAGCAACTCTGTTGGGTGGGTCACATAAGGCGTATGCTTCTTGCCATGACGCTGGATGCAAACAACTCGCACAACCTCGCCGGTGAGCGTCATCTCGCGTATTCGAGCGGGTTCA
The DNA here is from genome assembly GCA_036390355.1 of Acidobacteriaceae bacterium. GTDB lineage: Bacteria > Acidobacteriota > Terriglobia > Terriglobales > Acidobacteriaceae > Edaphobacter. The sequence continues at coordinate 2,084 of DASWCA010000515.1, read as the reverse complement.
AGAACTCCTTATTGAGAGCGCTTGATGCGGGCACTATCGCTCGGCTCCATTTGCATCCAGTCACGTTCGAGTTGGAACATGAGATCGAATTTCCGGGAAGCCCAATCGACCACCTCTACTTTGTCGAAGAGGGAATGGCTTCCATGACGACGACATTCAAGAATGGATCCCAGGTCGAGGTTGGGATGTTCGGCTATGAATCCGTGATTGGCGTCTCGGCGCTGATGGGAACGAAGCGCAGCCTGAATCGCGTCTATACGCAGATTGCCGGCTCTGGCTATTCCTCGCCGGTGGAAGTTGCGAGGCGAGAGTTTGACCTCGGCGGATTGTTTCAGCGGCTCGCGTTGCGGTATGTTCAGGCCCAACTGCTGCAGGCGCTTCAATCGGCGGGCTGCAATGCTAGTCATGATCTCGAACAGAGGCTCGCGCGATGGCTGCTGATCTGCGCCGACCGGGCGCACCGCGACACCTTCAAGATGTCGCATGAATTTCTCTCCGACATGCTGGGAAGCACGCGCTCCACTGTTTCCATCACCGCGGGGCACTTGAAGCACGAGAAGCTGATCGACTATACACGCGGAGTCATCCAAATCCTGGATGCAGCAGGACTGGAAAAGAGATCGTGCGAGTGCTACGGCGTCATTAAGCATCACCTCGACAACTATGTGCAGTTCGATAGCGGGATTATCTCTTAGCCTCTCGCCGGATCCACAGCTACTTACCCGCGGGTGCTGCCTCGGGATTGGTAGTCGCAGGCTCTGCAGGCAGGCCCGTGACGTTGGTAGAGCCCGTGACTTTGATGGTGCTGCCGTCGGCGGTGACGAGCTTGACGTCGGAGAAAGTCCAGTCTTTGGCATCCGAAATCGAGCCGGCGGTGGCAGCCTGAATGTCGAGATGGCCGAACTTGAAATCGGTCAGCGGTGCATTCGGGTATGCTGCAACCGAGAATGCACGGCGGGCGCCCGTCGCGTGAATATTCCAGATGTGCACGTCGGAGAAGTGAGGGAGCCCCTTGTCCTCCGGCACCGGCGTAGTCAGAGGAATCCAGTAGGGCGGCATGGTCTTCGTATCGGTGCCCGGAGGGAGGACGGCATAGCTGTAGCTGGGATTCCAGTTCATCGTCATCGAAATGGGGATGGGGACACCATCGAAGGTCAGGTCGTGAATGCGGATGCCGGTTGCCGTGCCGCCGCGGGTATGAGCCGATTTGAAGAGCACTCCGTTGCTCGCGCCTGCGAGCGCGGTGAGGTTCCACACCTCAATGTTGTGGAAACCACCTGACGTTTCGCTACCGATAGTTACAGCCGCTGCGCCGCGTCGAATGATCGAGTCGTGAATCCTGATGTTTTCCGTTGGACGGTTCACGCGCAGACCGTCCGAGTCGCGACCGGACTTCAGGCAGAGTGCATCGTCGTTGGCCTCGATGTCGGCATGGGAGATGTCGATATCGTGCGAAGAGTCGATGTCGATGCCGTCCGTCGATGGCCCGCGGCCGCCTTCGTTGTTGCGGATGGTGATGCCGTTGACGATGACGTCATGGGAGTAGAGAACCTGGACCGTCCAGAAGCCCGAGCGCTTGAGCGTGATGCCGCCACCATAATGCACATTGTAGGAGTTCTGAATCAGCGACAAGCGCACGCGCTTGGCGTCGTAGTCGGACGCCCAGCGAAGGCCCTTCGGCGTGTACTCCGCGCGCAGGTCGTTGTAGACCTTCCACCAGACCGCGCCATTGCCGTCGATCGTGCCCTTGCCGGTGAAGGTGACGTCGTGCGCGTCGCGGATATTGATCATCGCGGCGGGCCACGTCATCTCGATTCCGGCGATGCGTGTCGGATGCTCCGGGTAGTCCTCGATGTGTTGCGAGCCAGTCAACGTGACGCCTTCGGGCACGTCGAAGGTGACGCCCGATTTGAGAAACAGTGCGCCCGTGAGGTAAGTTCCGGGTTTGAAGCTGACGGTTCGATGTTTCGGCGCGGCGATGTCGATCGCTTTCTGAATTGCTGCGGTATCGAGCGTAGCACCGTCGCCCTTCGCGCCGTAATCGTTGACCAGCAGCGTCCTGGGTGCGGCCAGGGCCGTTAGGG
>DASWCA010000514.1:0-8053 GCA_036390355.1 Acidobacteriaceae bacterium | reverse complement strand
GAGACGGGACTCTATATCCAGCGCGCGTTTCCTGAGCTGGGTGTTCCAGTGATTCTTACCGGAGCGATGCGTCCGCTCGGCTTCGAACACAGCGACGGACTGCAGAACCTCACCGAAAGCCTGCTGGCCGCGCGCCTGCTCACGCCCGGCGTCTACATCGTCATCCACGGCCAGGTCTTCCCCGCAGACCGCACCGTGAAGGATCGGGAAATTGGCACGTTCGTTGCCAAGCCATTTACCCCGACCGCTTGATCGCACAAGAACCGACTAGGCGCGGCGTGCCTTACCTTCACCGCTGGCTTCCGAATCTTCCTGACGAAGGGCCTGATGAATCAGCATCTTCAAGTACGTCTGGTACTTCAATCCTTTGCGTTCCGCCTGGCTCTTGGCACGCTGGATGTCCGTGGGGTCCAACCTGATCGTAGTCGTGGGCGTCAGCCCGCGGCGCGCGGCTGTACCTCGCCCGAGCCGGTTTTCGGCCGCAGCGGATTCGAACCGAGCGAGGATGAACTCAGGATTCTTAGCCCACCACTGAGCCTCCTGCTCCTCGTTCTCGAACTCAGGAATCTGTAGCTTCTTTTCTTTCATCGCTCACCCCTTTATGCGCGGCGTAGAACTTCCGCAGTTGTGGAGTCGCCGGAAACGCAGTAACAACGCGAATCCTGTTTCCTCGCCACGTTGTGACAACGACGAGAATCCGCAGGGCATCGGTTTCGCCGATCTGCATTAGCCTGTCTTCGCCGTTTCGGAACTGCTCTTCCAAATCAAGAGGATTGTTCCTGACCACTTCCTCAGCCTCGGATGGCGCAACACCATGCTCGGCCACATGTCTTCGGTTCGCGTCGTCCCAATCGAACATCTTTCCTCGTGCCATTTTCATTGTAGCTACACTGTAGCTACAATGTCAAGCTATCGTCTGGCACGCAGCCTTCGGCAAGCCTCCGCCAACTCTGCATCCTTCTTTGAGAAGCAGAAGCGGAGGAGGTTTTCGCCTCTCTCTGCGCGGACGAAGGCTGAGCCTGCGACTGCGGCCACTCCTGTCTCGGCCAGTAGCGCGCGGGCTTTCTCGGCGGCGGTGCGGCCGGGCAGGTTGTGGGTCTCCGCCAGAATGTAGTACGCGCCGTCGGGGACGTGGGGTGTCATGCCGGCGTCGCGCAGGGCGGAGAGCAGCATGTGGCGTTTGACGTCATGGTCGCGTGCGAGGCCGAGGTAGTAGTCGGGGCCAAGCTGCTCGATGCCGTCGGCGACGCCGTGCTGGAACGGAGCCGGCGCGCACACGTAGGTGAGGTCGTGGAAGTAGCCGATCGCGGCGGTCCATTTCGCGTCCGCGACCAGGTAGCCGATGCGCCATCCGGTGACCGCGAAGGTCTTCGAGTAGCCCGACATCAGGATGGTGCGCTCGCGCATGCCGGGCAGCTCGGCCGGGCTGATGTGCTTCGCGGCGTCCCCGTTTTTGTCGGTATAGACGAAGTGCTCGTAGATCTCATCGGTCAGCACAAACAGGTCGTACTCTTCGGCCAGCGCTGCCAGACCCTCAAGCTCGGCGCGCGTGAATACCTTGCCGGTTGGGTTCGCGGGAGTATTGATCAGCATCGCCCGCGTCTTCGGCGTGATCGCCGCGCGCACCACGGCGAGATCGAGCGTCCAGTCCGGAGCCTCGAGCGCGACCAGCACCGGCTTCACGCGCAGGGAGACCAGTGTGTTGGCGTGGTAGCCGTACATCGGCTCGAAGAGCAGCACCTCGTCGCCGGGATTCAGCAGCGCCATGGCGGCGGCGTGATAGGCGCCCGTCGCGCCGCTGGTGACCACTACTTCGCGCTCAGGATCGTAGGTGAGACCGCGGGTACGCTCGACTTGATCTGCAATAGCGCGTCGCAGCCGGGCGATGCCGTCCATGCGCGTGTAGATGTTGTGGCCATCGCGGATGGCTTTTGCTGCGCCGTTTGCCACTACCTCGGGCACGCCTGTGTCGCAGACACCCTGCGCCAGGTTGATGCCGCCGATGCGGTCACACTCGGCGGTCATGGCGCGAATCTCGGACTGCATGGCGCGCGGTGCGAGGTCGCTGAGGGCGAGTTTGGAGACGGAGGTCAGGTGTGCCATAGGTCACTATCTTACCGGGGTGCTGCCCGCCCCGGCGATGCAGTCAGCCGTTCCATCCCCGCACGGATTCAGAACTCGCCCTGAGCGAAATCGAATGGCTGCAGAGGATACATCGGTGCTAGACTAAAATCCTGATTGGACTGTGTTTGTTTCTTGTACTTCCGTAGGAAGAATTCTATGAGCCAAGCCGATTTCGAGAAACTGATGGCCGAGTTTGACCGCATCGACCGCGAGTGCGATACGCCTGCCAAGTCGAAGGAACTCTTCCAGAAGGCAGGGATCGTGGATGCCAATGGCGAATACGCCGCTCCTTTCCGTGAGGCGTCTATTTGACGGTAGTCCTCGGTTACCACGGATGCGACAAAGAAACCGCCCAGAACCTTCTGGGCGGTTCGTCTTTTACGTTCAGTAAAAAGCCCTATGACTGGCTGGGTGGCGGAGCTTATTTCTGGGAGTGGGATTTAGTCCGCGCCTACGAATGGGCCCAAAAACACAAGAAGGAATCGGCTTCCGTGATTGGCGCAGCAATTGACCTGGGGAACTGTCTGGACCTGACAACGCGCACAGGAGCGCAGGCGATCGAAAGAGCCTACCAGTCGTACGTCATTCATCAAGAGCGCCAGGGACTATCCCTTCTGGCTAATGAAGACGGGAAAGGGAATCCAGGCGACCTGTCCCTCAGGTATCTCGATAGAGCGGTCATCACACACCTGCACGAAGCCATGAAGGAGGCCAGGCTGGCGGAGTATGACACCGTTCGCGCCTTGTTTCCCGAGGGGAAAGAGCTATACCCCGGTGCGGGGTTCCTCAAGGAAACCCACGTTCAACTTGCAGTCCGGAAAAATGAACAGATACGCGGGGTCTTCCGCATACCCGATCACGAACTGAGTCTATTCAGTATTCCAGGTGACATATACGACTTCAAGAGGAGTTAGATTTTTATCCTCCGGGACAGCTTGGACTGCCGAAGGTCCGCTTTCGATTGCCCTGTTTCGATCCCCCCAACCCTTGACACGCCGTTTAAAATAGAACTAAGGAGGAAGAATAGATGGTATATATCAAATCAGAGAAAAATAGCTCCAAATCGCCTCTTAACTCCTTTGAAAGATGTACTTTAGGACTTAATCAGGCTTCAAGGTGTACTTTTTCGGACTTAACCCCTTTGGATAATGTACTTTAGGACTTAAGTACAGGGGGTGGGGCGGACTTTCAAAAGGGGCCCAAATACCGCAGATTGCCGTTTCCGTACCCCGGAGGAAGAGTTCCAGTCATCCCGCAAAAATATCTGCGGAAAACCGGACCCAAACTTCGGAGCTAGGATGGAAGCATGGCCACAACCGACGTCGAGACCAAAGTAGTTCACGCCGTCTGTTCGCACGATTGCCCGGATTCGTGCGGCGTGCTGGTGACGGTGGAGTCGCGCGGCGGCGAAGAGCGCGCGGTGAAGGTTGCGGGCGATCCGTCGCATCCGGTGACGCAGGGGTTCCTGTGTGCGAAGGTGGCGCAGTATCTCGAGCGGGTCTACTCGCCCGACCGGCTGCTGTATCCAATGCGGCGGAAGGCGGGAAGGCCGAAGGGTCCCGCGGGATATGGCTGCGTGAAGGGCCGTGAGGCCGATGCGTTCGAGCGCATTAGCTGGGATGAGGCGCTTGGGATTGTGGCCGAAAAGTTCAAGGCTATTGCCGGCGAGTTTGGTCCGGAGAGCATCCTGCCTTACAGCTACGCCGGGACGATCGGGCAGTTGGGGTTCGGGTCGATGGACCGGCGCTTCTTTCACCGCCTCGGCGCGTCGCAACTGGCGCGGACGATCTGTTCGGAGGCAGGCGGAGTGGCGCTGAAGCAGATTTACGGCGTGAAGCTGGGGACGCCGCCGGAGGACTTCGCCCACGCGGGACTCATCATCGCGTGGGGGGCGAACATCCACGGCAACAATATTCACCTGTGGCCGTTCATCGAGGAGGCTCGGAGGAAGGGCGCGCGGTTCGTGGTAATCGATCCGTACAAGACGCGCACTGCGGCGCTGGCGGATGAGCACCTGGCGATCCGGCCAGGCACGGACACGATGCTGGCGCTGGCGATGATGCATGTGATCTTCCGCGAGGGGCTGGAAGATCGCGCGTACATGGACGCGTGCACGGCCGGGGCGGACGAGCTGCGAGCGCATGCGTTGCTGGCGGAACACTCGCCGGAGCGCGCGGCGGAGGTGACGGGAATTGCGGCGGAGACGATTGTGGCGCTGGCGCGGAGTTATGCGACCAGCCTGAAGCAGACGGGCAAGCCCGCGGCGATTCGCCTGAACTACGGAACTCAGCGCAGCGAGAACGGCGGGACCGCGGTGCGGGCGGTTGCGATGCTGCCGCTGCTGACGGGCGCATGGAAGCACAAGGGCGGCGGGCTGCAACTGTCCACCAGCGGAGCATTTCCGTTCAACGAAGATGCGCTGCGCATGCCGGAGCTGATGCGCGCGAGTCCGTTTGGCCGTGCCGCGCGGACTGTGAATATGAGCCGATTGGGGCATGCGCTGACGGAACTTGGCCAGCGAAAGGTTGAGGATCCCACCCATCGCGATAAAGCTGCCATGGATGGGGCACCCGGGCCCATGGGGTTGGTCAAGGGAAACAAGGATGGGCCGCCGGTGAAGGCGATGTTTGTCTATAACTCGAATCCTGCTGCGGTGGCGCCGAATCAGAATGCGGTGCTGCGCGGGATGATGCGCGACGATTTGTTCACCGTGGTACACGAGCAGTTTTTTACCGACACGACCGACTACGCGGATGTCGTGCTGCCCGCGCCGACGTTCCTTGAAGTGAAGGATGTGCAGGGCGCGTACGGACACCTGTTCGCGCAGGTGTCCGAGCGGGCGATTGCGCCGCTGGGCGAGGCGCGCAGCAACGTCCGCGTGTTCGGCGAACTGGCGCGGCGCATGGGTTTCACCGAGTCGTGCTTCATGGACACGGAAGATGAGCTGATCGATCAGGCACTCCGGCCAGTGGAGGGCGATCCCAAAGCTGCATGGTTCGACGGCATTACCCGCGAGCGGCTGGAGCGCGAAGGGCATGCTGCGCTGCAACTGCCGACGAATGCGGACGGCGAGTCGCTGCCGTTTTCGACGGCTGAGTGGTTCCGCACGCCAAGCGGCCGCGGAGAACTGACGCCGGTCCCGGTCTTCGTCCCGCCGACGGAGTCGAGGGGCGGGGCGGCGGCGAAGTCGGGCGAATATCCGCTGGAGTTTTTGCCGCGCAAGGCGGACAACTATATGAACTCCACGTTCGCCAACATTCCCCGCCACCAGAAGATGGAGGCGCGAACCGCGGGGCTGCTGGAGATGCATCCGGTGGACGCTGCGGCGCGCGGAGTGGCGACTGGAGATGCGGTTGAGATCTTCAACGGGCGCGGGAAAATCTCGCTGCGCGCGCAGGTCGGCGAGATGGTCCCGCAGGGCGTGGTCGCCGCGCGGCTGGGCTGGAACAAGCTCTCCGGCCTGCACGGCGAGGGTGCGGCCAACGTCAATGCGCTGACCAGCGAAACCGTGACCGATATTGGCGGCGGTGCCACGTTTTATTCAACGCTGGTCGAGGTGCGCAAAACCGGATAGATTGTGGTATCACTAGGTGCTACAATTAAGCAGAGATGGCAAGCCAGGCAAGTCAATATGAACGAGTCTTCAAGACAGCCTGGTTTTCCAAAGCAGCGAAGAAAGCGCACATCGCGGATGAAGAGCTTTGTACGGCCATCCGGCAGGTGATGTTGGGCCAGGCCGATGATTTGGGCGGCGGAGTCTTCAAGAAGCGACTGGGCAAGAATCTTTACCGTTCGATCCTCCTTGCCAGGGGACGACAGTTTTGGGTCTATGAATACCTGTTTGCCAAGAAAGACCTCGCGAATATCGAGGACGCTCAGTTGGGTCGCTTCCGGAAACTTGCTAATGTTTACGCGGCGCTGACGGCCCAACAGATCGAGCGTTCAATTCGGGAGGAGGATTGGTTTGAGATATGCGCCGGAGACTGCGATGACGACGAAGCGTAAGTTCAAAAGCGATGCCGATGAGGCGATTCACTCCTCAGCCTCTGCGATGTTCAAGATTGGCGCTATCGACAAAGCCACGATGCGGAGTTTCGATGAATCGTGCCTGGTTGTTCCCGCTCCGATCAAACCGCGGCAGATCAAGCGGATTCGCGAGAGCCAGCGTGTCAGCCAGCCAGTCTTTGCGCGCTACCTGAACACCAGCGAGTCCACGATAGAAAAGTGGGAGACCGGCACTAAGAAGCCGAGCGGCATGGCGCTGAAGCTGCTGACGATCGTCGAGAAACATGGCTTGAAAGTGCTTGCCTGAACTGAGCTGGTAGAGATGTGGGCAGGAGGAGATAGGCTGATGGCGAACGAAACTTCGATCGTGCTTCCTGCTGAAGTACTCGATCGGGCTCGTACGCTCGCGATAGAACAGAACTGCACCTTGGGCGAGTTGATGCGAGAGGCGTTGAACCGCTATGAGGAGCACGGTCACTTGATGAGCGCGATTGCGTCCGGCCAAGACCGTTCGGATGCTCTGGACGACTTCATTATGGAGAATGTGAACCGCGTTATCCATGAGTATCGGGCGGAGAAACGCGCGCTTGCCGAAGCATCCTGACCGCCTCTGATTCCTGGAAACGCAGTCTGCTTCTAGCGGGCTTTGGCTGCCGGACGATTTTCGATCTGTCCCAAACTCGCGTCGAGCGGCATCGCTCCCATATAATCGAGTTTTCCCCAAGGGCAGCCGGCGGGGCGCTATTTTTTCAGCAATGAGGGTGTGCGTATCTTTACCGTAAAGCGAGTGAGCGGAAGTTTCCTGAGCATCAAGCTAAAGTCTGTGCGCACGCGCTCTGGTGGCTCTGGCATTGCTCGCGCTGTGGCCGTTCTGGCTGTTCTGGCGGCAACTCCTCTGCTTTCCCCGACTGGTCTCTGGGCTCAGGGCGGCCTGCAAAGCACGCCCGCACTGCCTGCCGCGGACACCGCTCCCGGAACCCAGGTGCTCTGCCAGCCCGAGGTGATCGGCAACCGCAGGATCCCCAAGGACTCGGTTCTGGCCCGCATCTCCAGCCATCAGGGCGACCCGTACGATTCGGTTACGGTCGAGCGGGACTTTAACTCCATCTGGAACACGGGCTATTTCGAGAATGTGCGTATCGAGCGTGTCGACACTCCCGCCTGCGTGCAGCTCGTCATCTACGTGCTGGAAAAGCCGACGATCCGCACCGTCGAATACACCGGCCTGAACGCGGTCACGCTCTCCGACGTGCAGGAGCGGTTCAAGAAGGCCAAGGTCGGGTTGAACGTCGAGAGCCAGTTTGACGAGACCCGGGTGAAGCGTGCCGAGACGGTCCTGAAGGACCTGCTCTCCGAACACGGACACCAGTTCGCGACGATCAATACGGTGGTCAAGACGATTCCGCCGGCTTCCGTGGGGATTACGTTCAAGATCAAGGAAGGCCCGACCGTCAAGGTGGGCAAGATCGCCTTCGACGGTAATAACAACATCGGCGACCGCACTCTGCGCGCCGCCATGGTGAACTCGCGGCCAATCGGAATTCCGCATTCCATCATCCTGGAAAATCTATTCGCGCGGACCTTCGACGCGAGCAAGCTGGATGAGGATACGGAGCGCGTGCGCCAGGCCTATCGCGACCGCGGCTACTTTATGGCCGAGACCGCGGAGGCGCAGACTCATGTGCGCGACGCCGGCGGACTGAACTGGTTTACGCTGCGTCCGTCGACTGGCAAGCGCATCGACATCATGCTGCCCGTCGAAGAGGGTGAGCGCTACAAGCTGGGCGGAATCACGTTTACCGGCAACAAGATGTTCACCAACGCCAAGGCGCTGCGGGCCCAGTTCGTGCAGAAGGACGGCGAATGGTTCAACGCGACGGAATTCGGCAAGGGCCTCAAGCAACTGCGCAAGGCTTATGGAAGC
>DASWCA010000513.1:0-5666 GCA_036390355.1 Acidobacteriaceae bacterium | reverse complement strand
TCAGCCCTGCTTCGATCACCAGGATCTGGTCGGCGCGTCGAATCGTCGACAGCCGGTGCGCAATCACGAACGTCGTCCGGCCCTTCATCAGGTAGCTCAGGCCGTTCTGGATCATCGCCTCCGACTCCGAATCCAGCGAGCTCGTCGCCTCATCCAGAATCAGAATTCGCGGGTCGGCCAGAATTGCGCGCGCAATCGAAATCCGCTGCCTCTGCCCGCCTGACAGCTTCACTCCGCGCTCGCCAACAATCGTGTCATATGCCTCGGGAAATCTCTCGGCGAACTCATCCACCCGCGCAATCCGGCAAGCCTCCATCACCTGCTCTTCGGTCGCCTGCGGACGCGAAAACTGCACGTTCTCCCGAATCGTCCCGTCGAAGAGGAACGTCTCCTGCAACACCACGCCAAGCTGCTGGCGATAGCTGCTCAGGCGAATCGTCGCCAGGTCCAGCCCGTCTACCGTGATGCGCCCGCTGGTCGCGGTGTGGAAGCCGCAGATCAAGCTGATGATTGTCGACTTGCCCGATCCCGACGAACCCACCAGTGCCGTCACCGTTCCGGGCTTCGACTCGAAGCTGATGCCGTGCAGCACCGGCTTGCCGGGCTCGTACTCGAACTCCACATCGTCGAACGCCACATCGCCCTTCACCACATCGATCGCGTGCGTGCGACCCGGTTCCGAATCTTCCTCCTGCTCGCTGAGAATCTCCGTCGTCCGGTCCAGCCCAGCGAGCGCCTCCGTCAACTGCGTCCCAATCGACACCAACTGCACGATCGGCGCAATCATGAACGCGAGAAACATGACGTACGTCACATATCCGCCCGGCGTGAGCTTGCCCGAGACCACCTGATGCGCGCCCAGATACATCACCAATGCGCCAACCACTCCCAGCACAGCCGTCGACGCGAGGCTCATCAGGGATTGTGCCGTCAGCGAAGAGATCACATTCTCCAGCAACCTGTTCACGCCCGTCGCAAACACGCGGGCCTCGCTGTCCTCCGCGTGATATCCCTTCACCACGCGAACTCCGCCGAGCGACTCGGTCAGCCTGCCCGTCACCTCGGCGTTGATCTTTGCGCGCTCACGGAAGATCGGCCGGATCACCTTGAACGCCCGCTGCAGAATCAACCCAAAGATCAGCAGGATGCCGAACGTCACCATCGTCATCTGCACGCTTAGCTTGACGAGATATGTGAACGCAAAGATCGCGGTCAGCACTCCGCCGAAGAAGTCGATGACTCCCGTCCCGATCAGGTTGCGCACGCCTTCCACGTCCGTCATGATGCGCGCCACCAGCGTGCCCGTGCGATTCTCGTCGTAGAACGCGACCGGCAGCCGCCCGATGTGCTCCTGCACCTTCATGCGTAACTCGGCGATCAGTCTCTGCCCGGCCTTGGAGAGCAGTTGCGTCAGCGTGTATGAGGTGACTCCCTGCACGATCGTTGCGCCGGCCACCACGCCCACAATAACCGGCAGCAGGCGGAGCTGGTGCGCGTACATAACTTTGTCGATCAGCGTCTTTGTCGAGGCCGGCAGCACCAACCCGCTAGCCCGGTTGATCACCATCAAAACGAAGCTCGCGGACAGCAGCACCCACCGGGGCTGCATCAACTTCCACACTTCGGGAAGCACTTTCTTCAGCTTCGGCTTAGGCCGCTTTGCCGTCAGGTCCGCACCCACGGCGCGCCCTGTCCCCCGGCTTGGCCGATCCGCCGAATGCATCCCACCACCCATGCCATGTGACCCGATCGAAGAAGACATATATCAGAAGTGTACGCCGTGGCCATATATCAGCCAAAACACCGCCTATTCCGGGTTAGAAATTGGGCCTTAAACGAAGCCCGGCCATAAATGCCAGAACATTTCGCGCTATCATCCGTAGTTATCCAAATGACGACGAGCACACCCACAGCCATCGCCAAAACAGAGAACGAGAAATCATCCGCGTTCACCTCCGGGACGGCCATCGTCCTCTACGTCGCCTTCGCGCGTATCGTCTTGTACTGCTTCGCCGGACCGCACTACGGATATTTCCGCGATGAGCTCTACTACCTCGCCTGCGGAGAACATCCGGCCTGGGGCTACGTTGACCAGCCGCCGCTTATCGCCTGGATCGCGTGGCTGCTTCGGCACTCGATCGGCACATCGCTCTGGGCATTGCGGCTTCCGTCAGCGCTCGCAGGCACCGCGACTATCGTTCTTGCCGGCCTGCTTGCGCGCGAATTGGGAGGCCGCCGCTGGGCGATGTTTCTGGCTGCGCTTGCATCCCTGATGGCGCCCGTTCTGCTGGCCCTCTCGCATCTGTTTACGATGAATGGCTTCGACGCCGTGTTCTGGACCGCCATCGCGTTTCTCATCGTGCGCCTTGCCAGGACTGGCCGCGAGTCGCTCTGGATTCCCATCGGCGCGCTCGCCGGCATCACCATCCTCAACAAGTACGCCATCCTCTTCTGGCTCTCCGGGGTGATCGTTGGGATGTGCCTCACACCGCTCCGCCGCAGCCTTCAGCATCGTTGGTTCTGGATTGGCTGCGCACTCGCCGCGGCAATCTCGCTGCCTAATTTCCTTTGGCAGTGGCGGCATCAGTTTCCGTTCCTCGAACTGATGCACAACGTGCGGATGAGCGGCCGCGACATCGTCCTCTCACCGCTGGGCTCCCTCCAGGCCCAGGCCCAGATGCTCGGCTTCGTAGCCGCCCTTCTGCTCCCCTTCGCGCTCCTCTTCTTCTTTTCAAAGGCAGGCCGCCCCTACCGCGCGCTCGGGTGGGCCTATCTCATCTTCCTCGCGGAGATGATCCTGCTCCATGGCAAGATGTACTACGTCGCGCCCGTCTACCCGATGATCTTCGCGGCGGGCGCCGTATGGCTGGAAGGCGCTACCCAACAAAAGCGATGGATATGGGCCAAGCCTGCACTCGCCCTGGGCATTGCGACCGTCGCCGGCATCTACGCACCCACTATCCTGCCCATCCTCAGCGTTCCCACCTTCCTTGCATACGAGCACAAGCTCGGCATCGAGCAGCAGAAGTTCGAGCATGAGGAGGAAGGCGTCCTCCCCCAGCTCTACGCGGACATGTTCGGCTGGGATGAGATCGCCCAGCGCGTTGCCGCGTACTATCACACGCTCTCGCCCGAAGAGCAGAAGAAGACCGCCATCTTCGCCAACAACTATGGCGACGGCGGAGCCATCGACTTCTTCGGCCCGCGCTACGGCCTGCCCAAAGCCATCGGGGGCCATCAGACCTATTGGATATGGGGACCGCGCGACTACACCGGCGAAAGCATGATCGTTCTCGGCGAGGGGCACGAACGCAATATGCAGACCAAGTGCGCCAGCTACTCCATCATCGGCAACACGAAATACCCGCTCTCCCGCCCCGACGAATGGCTCCCCATCTACCACTGTCGCGGCTTCAAGTGGAATCTCCAGACCGCCTGGCCGGACTTGAAACGCTGGCGTTAGATGATTTTCCTGAGCCGCTACGCCTGGCTTTCAGGAAGTGAGAAGAATTACGCCACCAGCTTCCCACCCCGGCGCGCCGCGATAAACGACCGCACGCACAACCCGACAAATACCAGGCAGATCACAGTCATCGCCGCCTGGAAACTGACCGCAACGGCTGCCGTGTGCGTCAGCGGTTCCCCGTGCGCCTTCACCAACTCGACGATCACCCGCGACCCCGCTCCCAGAAAACCAAGCAGTCCCACCGTCACGGCAATGTGCATCCACAGCATCCGCCGCTTCGCGTCCTCTGTGTTGGCCAGCACTCCGGCCACTGCCAAACCTAATCCGAAGTAGGTCGGAATCAGCGCCGTCGGATGCTCACTCCCAGTACTGATGAATCCCCACGCGCCCAGCAGAATTAACACCACCCCAAACCCAATCGCCATCTTCGCCATCGTTCATTCCTCGCAATCCGTCTACCGCTCAGCATAAACCAGCGGAAGAATCTCTACGCAGCTGCCGCACTCTTCACGGCCGCCAGAACCTCAGCCGGCGTCCAGTCATTCGTCGGATACCACGCGCGTACCTTGCCATCCTTGCCGATCAGCACCGTCGACAGCGAATGAGTCAGAGTGCCGCCGTCCCCGGGCGTGATGCCCACGTTGAAGAACTGCGCCATGGCATCCAACTCCTGCGCAGGCGGCACGGCAAAGTCCCAGTGTTCGAACTTGCCCTTCGTGTCTCCTGTATAGATTCCGCCATAACTCTTCAGAATCGCCGGTGTGTCGAACTTCGGATCGAAGCTGATGCTCAACAGGTGCGTCGCCGAATACAGCTTCGGATCGGCGGCAAGCGCGTTATCGATCTGGGCGAAGTTCTTGTTCATCAGGGGACAGAAGTCCGGGAGCGGGCAGCGCGTGTAGATGAATGTCAGCAGCACCACCCGTCCCTTGAACTGTGCCAGGTGAATCGGCCGCCCGTTCTCGTTCAACAGCTTGAAGTCGGGCACCGCATCGCCCGCAGTTGGGACGTGGTACTCCACCGCAGGCTTGTAGTCCGGCTTCGCCTGAGCAGTCACCACAATCTCGTCGAGCCGCGGATCTTCGTAGCCGTCCTGCGTCTTGCGCACCAGCAGCTTGGCCGTTATGCGGTCGCCGGGATGCAGTTCGCTCACCACGGTCGCGTCCTTCAGCTTGTAGGGCATCGTCATCGCGTCCATGAAACCCGGAATCGCCTCATGGTCCAGCAACACGCTTCCCTTCGCGGCATCGACGCTGACGATCTTCCCCCGAATCGGGAACGTCTGCAGTTCACCCGGCGACGTAACAGAATCAGCCGTGTGCGAACTACTGCGCGATTTGCAACCAGCCGCAAGCAGCAGGCTGAAAGTCAGACACACAAATGTTCGCGACATAAATCGCGAGAAACGCAAGCTCATGCATCTATGATACTGATCCTTCGGCGCGCTGCTTTTCCGCCGAGACAAAGCGTATAAAAGGCGTATGCACTCGTCCGCCGCGCTGCCCTCAGAGATTCAGCAGGCCCTGGCACGCGGTTGGACCGTCCTGACTGCCAACCAACGCGCCGCACGAACGCTTCGCCACGCGTTTGACCTGGCACAGCGCGATCGAGCCGCGGCCAACTGGCAGCCTCCCGCGATCCTCGCCTGGGATTCCTGGCTGGCAAGCCTTTGGCGTCGCCTTCTGCTCGAAGGCCAAGCGCGCGAATTGCTGCTCAGCCCGATACAAGAGCATACCGTCTGGCGCGCCGTCATCGCCGCGGACTCGCCCATCAGCCTCCGCTCTCCGGACTCACTCGCCGACACCGCCGCAAGTGCATGGCTCCTCCTGCACGCATACCGCGCCCGCACCCGCCTCAGCAACTTCGCTGGTGGCAGCAGCGACACCCGCGTCTTCGCCCGCTGGGCCGCCGAGTTCGAACGCCGCTGCACCCGCGCGCAATACCTCACAGAAGTTCAGCTTCCGGAACGCCTGCGTGCGGCGTTTGCCTCCGGCCACCTCTCGCCGCCGGCAGGCCTCCTCCTCGTCGGATTCGACTTCCGAACGCCCGCGCAGAACGCGTTGCTCGACGCAGCCACCGCCGCCGGGACACATCTCGCCGAAATGCCCGCCGTCCCGCCCGCGCCGAGCCTCACCCTCGCTCTCGCACCCGGTGAGTACGACGAGTTCACCGCCTGCGCCCGCTGGCTCCGCGCCCGCCT
>DASWCA010000512.1:0-2962 GCA_036390355.1 Acidobacteriaceae bacterium | reverse complement strand
CCACCGCCCACCTCGAGAAGCGTCTTGCCCTCGACTCCCCGCTCTTTGGAATCGAAGATTCGCTTGAAGGTTCCGTCGAGGCCCTTGCGCCGGTACCGCTTTGCTTCCCCGGCCGCATTCTTTTCGCTGAAGATTTGCCGGTAACCATTCGGTGTGCAGCAGTCGCTCACGTCGAGCGGCGGGCTCGAATCGAGTAGCCCAGGGTCCCGAACTCCCGAGCGCTCTCTTCTCCGCGTGCTCCCGCAAATGTGTCGAGTGGATTGGCCAGCTCAACGTCGATGAGTCCGGCGCCGCCGATCACCGTCTCCCACCCTGCGCACGGCAGGGCGCCTGCGATTCAACCTGTCCAGAGATCGATGTCACGAAGCGCCTCCTCAGGGACGGGGCGCTCAAGGCAGATGTCGGCGACCGTCATTCGGCCTCCCGGCTTTAGCACCCGAAAGATCTGGCGATAGACGCCGATCTTGTCCGGGCAGAGGTTGATCACCCCATTAGAGATCACGACATCCGCCCACCCATCTTCGATGGGCAAGTCTTCGATCAGGCCCTCGCGAAACTCGACATTGTCCAGCCCCAACTTGACTGCCATCGACCGGCTGCGATACAGCATCTCAGGAGTCATGTCGACTCCAATCACCTTTCCTTCGTTACCGACCCAGAGCGCCGCCAGGAACGAATCCATTCCGGCTCCGGAGCCGAGATCGACAACTTTCTCACCAGGCTTCGGCCCGCCCCAAAAGAAAGGATTGCCTACGCCGGCAAAAGCTTCGCAGGCGTAATCGGGAAGCTGGTCAAGCGGCGTCGCTGGATAGCCGAGTCGAATCGCGTGGGGCCGCCCGGTATGGAAGTGATACTCGGCCGTGGGATCCTCTGCGACTTCGCGATACTTCTCGCGCACTTCCTTGCGCAGCGCTTCCAGATCGACCACCTCGAGTATCTCGGCCATCGTCTTCTCCTAACAATTTTCCGACGGATGATCTGCTTTGACCGCCGTCGCCATGAACACTTCACCCTGGTAGAGGTACTGCTCGCCGTCGGCCACTGAGAGACGTCTTCGAACCCGGCCCAAGCAAGCCGCACGGTCTGTCTCGGTCAAAGACAGAAGCCTCAGGCGCGAGCTGCTACGTACCTGATAGTCGAAGTGAACTTCCGGTCGCCATCGGTGCTCAATCGACTCACTCCAAACCTTGATCGATCCGAAGCCTGCCTTCCCGAGCAAAGCCGTCATCTTCTGAGCGCTGTCGCAGCAAGCCCGATTGTCGACGGCAGGCAGCTCGAGCATCTGGGCGCCGGCTGCTTGCAGCTCGTCATCCCAAATGGCGTTGGCCGGTGCCATGTTTTCCGACCCCCATGTAACCGTGCCCAGTGCGCCTCTTGGCTGCAACACACGATTCACCTCCGCAAGGCACTGCTCGGGGTTTGGCAGGTGAAAGAGGACGAAAGCGACAACCGCCACCTGGAACCGGTTGGCGGGTAGCGCCAGATTCTGCACATCCATTAGTGCAAGTGGACCCGAGTGCTTGTCTTTGGCCAGACGAAGCATGCCCTGTGAACGATCGACGCCGACGATCACCGCGCTAGGGGCGGCACGCTTTATCGCCGGCAGCAATGCACCCGCGCCGGTGCCAATGTCGACGACGCTCCTGGTCGTGCTAGATAGAGGAAGGTGTGCAATGAGACGCTCGCCAACCGGCCGGATGATCGGACTCCACAATGCTTCATAGGCTTCGGCGCGCTGTGTGTATCGGTCGGCCAGCATCGCCGTCTGCTGATTCGCCGTCAGGCCAGCCCGGTTCATCGGTCCGCAGTCGAACTGCTGACTCCGTCCGACTCGACACCATTCCCGGCGTCGGCCCATTCCGGCAGCCCGTCGCTGAGATACCGGGCGGAGTAACCGTGCCCACGGAGTGTGCGTACCGCCTCCGGCGCAAAAGCGCAGTACGGTCCACGGCAATAAGCCACGACTTCCCGCTCCCGTGGTAACTCCCGCAGCCTCTGCTCCAATTCCGCAAGCGGAATCGAAACCGCACCGGCAACGTGTGCAGCTTGATACTCCTCGGCGGGTCGGACATCGACCACCACTAAGGGTTCGCCGGACCTGAGTCGGGCCAGAAGCTCATCACCGCTGATCGCTTCTAGGCCCTCTCGTGAACCCAGGTACGCCTCGACCAGGCCCTGTACGCCAGGCAACCTTTCAGCCGCCAACGAGCGCAGGGCCACCCAGAACCGGTAGACGGCCGGCGAGGCCAGCCGATACCGAACGCGTGTCCCGTCCCTGGTGGCGGCGACAAGTCCGGCCTCCTTCAAGACCTGCAGGTGACGGCTGGTGTTGGCGACCGACATGGCGACCTGGCGCGACAGCTCCTCGACGCTCCTCTCGCCGTTGGCCAGCACGTCGACGATCTCCACCCGGCGTCCGCTTGCGGCGGCCTGCGCCACCCGGGCGAATTGATCGAAGAGCTCGATCTTCAAGCCTCGTTCTGTCATCGCTCGCCAGTATCCCCGTTTTGGTTGGGTCTGTCAAGAATTCAATTGATCTCTTGACAACTTGAGAAGTAAGCCTGACAATGCGGTCCAACGGACTTCTGGAGGTGATTGAGATGATCGAGCAGAGGCGGGTTCCGGCAGCCGAGGCAGACCTGGCTTCGAAAGGTAAGCCGGCACCTGTGCCTAAGTTCCTGGAGCTACTGGCCGCGCGCGACTTCGAGCGTCTGGGTGGCTCCCTCACGAGCGACGTCCACGCTCGGTTCCTGCTTCCACACGGCCTGGAGGAGTATGACGGCCGAGACGCGATCGTTGCCCGGATCAGGAGCTGGTTCGGGTCTGCTTCGGTCTTCGACCTCGCGGCCTCAACCGAGGACAAGGTCGGAATGCGGCACCGCATCAGCTGGCGGTTCAACGTCGTGCGCGATGGCTCGCGCCAGGTGATCGAGCAGCTTGTTTACCTCGACCCCGGGCCTCA
>DASWCA010000511.1:0-2783 GCA_036390355.1 Acidobacteriaceae bacterium | reverse complement strand
GGCTTTCTGGCGTTCGGCGCGGGCGGACTTGTGCTGAGCGGAGTCTTGGCGCTGTTGCTGCGGGAGCCGGTGCGCACGGCTACAGTCTCGCAGGACACGCAAGGAGATGCGGGAATCGGGCGCGCGATCGCGGACGTGCTTCGCAACCGGTTGGCGCTGGCGCTGATTGCGATCTTCATTGGCGCGAACTTTGTCGCGGTGATCTTTCTGACGTGGATGCCAACGTTCCTCTACCGCAAATTCGCCATGACGCTGACCATGGCGGGCTTCAACGCGACAGCGTATCTACAGATGGCCTCGGTCGCGGGCGTAATTGCGGGCGGCGTGCTGGCGGATCGAGCGTCGCGGCGGCGAAGGTCCGGGCGCATCGAGGTGCAGGCGATGGGACTTCTGCTCGGCGTTCCGTTTCTGTTTGTCTCGGGATGGACGACGTCGACGCGGGTGCTGCTGATTTCATTCGTGGGATTCGGGCTGTTCAAGGGGCTGTACGACGCGAACATCTGGGCCGCGCTCTACGACGTTGTCCCCGCAAGCCGGCGCGGCGTTGCGGCGGGCGTGATGAACTCGCTGGGATGGCTCGGGGGTGGGATGGCGCCGGTGGCGGTAGCGGCGGCTCTGCGCGTGACCAGCCTGAGCGTGTGCGTGTCGGCGACAGCGGGAATCTACCTGGTGCTCGGGCTGGGCGCGTGGGCGCTAACGCGGCAGGTGGGCCGCTAGTGTGGTGCGTCGCAATTAGCGACAATTATTTCCCTGGCCTCGACAAAAGCGAATCACAGAGATCACAGAGCAGAAGAGAGAACACAGAGGTCGATGTTCTTTGCGAACTTCTCCGTGGTCTCTCCGTTTCTCTGTGATCTCTGTGATTCGCTTTTTGAGGGCTGCTGGGATAACTGTCCATCCGCGTGACGCACTATACCAGTTTGCGAATCTGTGACCCGCAAATCCTGTAACGGCTGAAGTTACTAAATGGTTACGTAAAAACTTCTCGCTGCCAGTGATTCTTTGGTTTTCATCCGGTAGGAACTGCTGTTTATCTTACGGTAACCAATTCGCTAAGTCATTTTCGCTGAAGTTTTTAGCTTCTGGAGATCTAACTGCTGTTGCAGGGATCAAGCTTCGATCCTATTGCACCTGCGAAACAAATCGCGCGCAGCGGGGTCGAAAGCTAAGGTGATCCACAAAGGGGTAACGACCATGAAGACTGCAAGCTTTCTTGTTTTGATTCTCGCGCTGCCTTTACCGGCGGCATATTCACAGGCAGCCGGAGCAGGGGCCGCTGCCGCGACCGAAGCCCAGGGATCGGTTCAGGCTGTGGGCCATGATCAGGGAGTTGCCGCATCACAGGCCACGCAAGCGGGCGCGGGTGCTTCGGCAACGCAGAAGAATATCGCCGGAGCCGCGAACGAATCTTCTGCCGTAACAGGCCAGGCCGGAAAGACCGGCGCCGCGGCGACGCAGACGTCCAACGTATCCGCGGTGCTGGCACAAAAGGTCGACTCGAAGAACGCGAAGGTCGGCGACGAAGTGGTTGCGCGGACAACTTCCGCGGCGCAGTTGCAGCAGGGAACGAAGCTGCCCAAAGGAACTCGCCTGATGGGCAAGGTGACCGAGGTGCAGGCGAAGTCAGGCGCGCAGCATGACGGCCATCTGGCGTTCGCGTTCGACCGCGCCGTGCTGCGCGATGGGCGCGAGATTCCCATTCACGCGACGCTTCAGTCCATCTCCGCGCCGGTTGCGGCCAGCGCCATGGGCGGCGCCTCGGATGACTTCGCCGCGGGCGGCGGACCTGTGATGGCGAGTGGCGGTGGATCGGCCCGAGCCGGCGGCGGCCTGTTAGGCGGCGGCGGAGCCGTTTCGCATGCAGGCGGCCTGGTCGGCGGCGCAACTTCGGCAGTGGGCAACACCTCCGGACAGGCGGTGGGCGCTACCGACGCGACGCTTCATCGGGGAGCAGGCCTGGTCTCGCAGACTGGCGGTTCCGCAACTGCTGCTGTGTCCAACCTGCCTGGCGTCTCGGCCAGCGCGTCCGCGAGCGGCAGTTCCGTTCTCGATGCGAGCGGCAGGAACGTGGAGTTGAGCGGCGGAACGCAGTTGCTCTTCAACGTATCGGCAAACTAGTTTTCGTGGGCAGCACCTGAACAACGCCGGAAGCCCCGGAACGAACCATCTCCGCGGGCTTCCGGCGTTTTTGCGGATCGAACGCGATGGGGTACCTCACCCGACAGCCTCGGCAAAGCACTCCCGCGCGATCGTCGCCAGCAGCAGCGACTGCTCCCAGCGGTCGGATTCTTCGGCCCCCTGAAACGTGCGCGCGTAGAAGATGCCTGGCGCGAGAAGCTCCGGCGTGAACGTAATGAAAGGCTGCGGCGGCGCGGAGTCGCGCAGATAGGCCGCAAAGCATCGCGTCCACAGCGTCCGAAAGTGAGCGACATACGGCGCGGGATCGTCGGGTGCGATCGCCACCTGCATGCACCCGGGATTGCCGATCCTGCCGTGCAGAAAGCGCACGCGCTCGATCACCGGCTGGATGAACGCAAGCTTGTTCTCGAACCCGCCGTAGACCATCTCGCTGCCCGTGTACCAGTGCGAGAAGTCGCCGTTGAACCGCAGTTCGGGAAAGCGCTCAACGAACTGCACCGTCCGCTGCATGTCCTGAAACAGAGTCGCGCGGTGCGTCTCGACGTACAGCGGAACATGGTAGCGCGCACTGGCATCGAGGACCGCCTCGATCAGCCGCGCGCCGTCGTCGTCCGACTCCATGCCCCAGCCGACGTGGAGTGTCA
>DASWCA010000510.1:0-1753 GCA_036390355.1 Acidobacteriaceae bacterium | reverse complement strand
ATGCGGGGCGCAAATGGCGGTGCCTCCCAAAGATCGAGAGGATCGACCGGCTGTACGTCGTAATGCCCGTAGAAGAGGACGCGCGGCGTCTTACCCTGAGAGCCACCTTTGCCAACTACGATCGGGTGCCCACTGGTCGGCCGAATGGCGGCATTAAAACCCATCATCGATAAATCGTTGGCTACGTACTCGGCGGCGGATCGACACTGATCCTTGTAGGCTGGATCGGTGGAAATCGACTGGATACGCAGGAAATCGAATAGCCGTTCGAGGCTTTGGTGCAGATCGGCATCGATTTTATCCAAGACCGCAGGCAGGGCTTGCGCGGGCGTCATATCAATCGTGCTCTTCGTTGGTCTAGGCGCCTAGCTGGTACATGCAGATGCGCGAAGCTACCATACTTGACGCCGGTCGTGCATTCTTGCCGACGCCGCATGCATTCCGGCTTATAGCCTCTCCGCAGGCAACTCTGCTCGGCGAAGAATTGTTGCAAGTTACGATCGGCGAGCACGATGCGAATGCGCCTGATCGGACAAGCGAGTCATGTGTGACCGTCGTGATGCACTAATGCAACAACGCGTCTCGAGTTTTCTCGTCAGTGCTTGTGTTCTGAACTTTTGCGAGACTAATATATGGCCGACCTGCCGAGAGTGCGGGGCTGGTGAGGGGTTACATGGACGATCTCATCGGAGGTCTCGGCACCGTGTACGGTGCCGACCGCACTGCGGAAAGGGTCGTCGGCATCATTCCACAATCGGCGAGATCGTGGGCGCGATCCCCGGCCTTGGCCAATTCGTCAAACGTCTGAAGGCAGCGTCTGGCCAAGAGCGAGTAGAATTCAATGTCCTATTCGATCAGCGCCATCGACGATATCGACGGGGACGAGGCCAAGGCGCTCAAATCCATGGGAATAAGGACGACGGAGAAACTGCTCGAAGCGGCCAAAACTCCAAAAGGACGCAAAACCCTGGCCGCCAAAACCGAGCTCGACGAGAAACGGCTCCTGCGCTGGGCAAATATCGCCGACAAGCTACGCATCAAGGGCATGGGCAAAGAATATGCCGGATTGCTATGCGAGGTCGGCGTCGATACCGTCAAAGAATTGCAATATCGCAACCCCGCTAGGCTTGCGAAAGCCATGGCCGAGGCCAACAAAAAACGAAAACTGGTTCAGTTTCTTCCCTCCGAGAAGCTCGTGGCACGCTGGGTCGAGCATGCCAGGAGGCTGCCCCAGAAAATTACGTACCGGTAGCCAATCAGCAAACCGTCTCGGCGCTTGACTCCCCGCATTGGACCGGCGCAAAGCCACGCTGATGACGCTCGTGCGCCAAGCGGCCGGACACCCGGGCGGCGACACAAACTCGCCGGATCTGCTGGCGCGGTTATTGAGGCTCGGTCGGCCGCTCGTTATGGGCGTGCTCAACGTCACCCCGGACTCCTTTTCCGACGGCGGCCACTTCTTCGATCCCGCTGCTGCCCTCAAGCGGGCGAGGCGGATGGTCGCGGACGGGGCCGACATTTTGGATATTGGCGCCGAGTCGACGCGACCCTACGGCGGCGCCGTAGCCGTGCCCAGCGCCGAGGAGATAGGGCGGCTCGCGCGCGTGTTGCCTGGAGCGGTCGGGCTGGGTGTCCCTGTGTCCATCGACACCATGAAGACCAGCGTAGCGGAATGGGCACTCGCAGCCGGGGCCGTCGTGGTGAACGACATATGGGGGCTGCAGCGGGACAGCGAACTTGCTCGAGTCGTTGC
>DASWCA010000509.1:0-2305 GCA_036390355.1 Acidobacteriaceae bacterium | reverse complement strand
TACCGGCGTCTCTACGATCTTCAGTTCGAGTCTGACCGGTATGAACGTCGCGCCGCGACCGAGTCGGCCGAAGCAGAAGTTCTGGAAGGAATACCGTGAGCCAGTTGCAAACTACGCCTGAGATCTCCACCAATGCCGAGTCGCGTTCGCGGACGATTTACTCGATGACCGGCTACGCGACCGCGCAGTCGACGACCGAAGATGGGGTTGCGTTCACAGTGACGCTGAAGAGCGTCAACCATCGCTTCCTCGACCTCAACCTTCGGCTTCCCGGCGATTGCGATGCGCTGGAACTGGCGTTGCGACGGTTGATCAAGGAGCGAGTGAAGCGCGGTCACCTGGATGTGACGCTGCATATCGACCGCCGAACGCGCGAGCAGACGCAGACGATCCAGCTCAATCGAGAGCTGCTCGCCGCCCTCCTGCAGGCCTTTCATGAGGCGGCAAAGCTGCACCACTTCAATGTCGAGCCGGACTTGAACGAACTTCTGCGCATGCCGGGGGTGCTCTCCACCGAGGCTGCTACTGCGGTGCCGGATGCTGGTCGCGGACCGGCGCTGGAAGCTGCGGTGATGGCTCTGGCGCCGTCGCTGGTCGAGCAGTTGAACCAGGTTCGCGGAGTGGAAGGCGCTGTGCTTGCAACTGAGTTGCGCGCGTCGATGCTGCGGCTGCGGGCGCTGGCGGAGGAGTGTGCGCAGTTGCGCATGGGCGCGCGCGAGGCTCATTTTGAGCGGCTGAGGACAAGGATTGGGGAGCTTCTGAAGGCCGATGCGGCTGCGGCGGAGGCCGCGGGGCCGGCGGCTGGGCCGGCGTTCGACTACCGCATGCTGGCAGAGGCTGCGCTGCTGGTGGAGCGGTCGGACATCGAGGAGGAACTGGTGCGGCTCCGCGCGCACATCGAGAGCTTCGTGGAGATGCTGGACGCGGGCGGGGAACTCGGCAAGCGGCTGGACTTCCTGCTGCAGGAGCTGAACCGCGAGTCGAACACAATGCTCTCGAAGACAACGGGCGGCGATCCTGGAATCGGGTTGCGGCTGACCTCGCTGGGGCTGGAGATGAAGACCGAGATCGAGCGCGCACGGGAACAGGTGCAGAATCTGGAGTAGTACCCCGCAGTTTGAACTTTCCCAGAGCGCCCGTATTTTCGGGGAGTATTCGACCTGGCTTCGCCACGGGACGCATGCCAGTGCTGCTAATTCTCCGAAGGCTGCACTATATGATCGATGACCAGCACTTGTCCTGATCCTTTGGCGGGAACCAATTTGAGTCCAAGCTGCTCCTCGATCGCCGTGAATAGGGATGCACCTTCCACATCGGGTGATGGCGCGCTTCCGCTCTCGCCGCCGGGAGTTGCCACGGTCTGTAGTGGCGTCCACTTCAGCGAGAAATCGTAGGCCCCAGTGAGTCCCGTCTTGTCGATTACTTCGCGTCCGCCGACGTCCGCCGAGCACTCCAGAATGTCGATCAGGTCATGGATCGTGGCGGTTCCCCGAAACGAGGACGGGTTCATCGCGAGCCGTCGTTTAGTCGGATCGGGATTCTCTTTGAGCTTCGAGCCGCCCTTCGCCAGCACCAACCGGTACACCGGCATCTCCCGTGTCTCGAAATGCGCCTTCAACTGGAACCGGTCCGCGAGCAGAGACTGCTTCATCAGGTCGATTTTTTTCGTTCGTTCCTCCGTGGTCATGGTCTGCATAGCATCGCGTATGGAGTCCGGCGGCTTCGCCTGGATCACATACCTGGTGCTGTTGATCCAGTCCGGGCCGATGACCCGGCCGATTAAGTTGGGCGAGATACCGAACGCCCCCTGAATGTAGAACCGCAGGGGCGTGGCGAACCCATTCCCATCCCAGGGTTTGATTGTTGCTACCTCATATGCAGGCATCTGTTCAGAGGGCGCGGCCATGACCGGCGCAGTAGCTGAAGGCCCAACAGAGCATGTTTGACACGGAGCGAGTCGACCCGAAATCGCGATCAACGCACCCGCAACCAGCAACGTGAAACCACCGTGATTCTCGTGTCCGCTAATGTCTTGCGCCATGAATCTCTCCTCGCGTTATACGGTTAGTCGGCTGACGATTCGGATTCTCCGCGCTCGAGAAGCTCGACGTCAAGAGCCGATCAGCGACTGCCTGCGAAGTCCGGTTTCCGGCGAGTCCGCTCTCATCGACTAGCTGGTGTAGTGTGGCCCGTCTCGTCAGCATTTACACTGCTTGTAACGCATGGCAGGGATTCTGTTTATCATTTCGGCGCCTTCTGGTTCGGGTAAGTCGACGCTGGTGGCGCACCTCCGGTCGCTGGTGGA
>DASWCA010000508.1:0-3020 GCA_036390355.1 Acidobacteriaceae bacterium | reverse complement strand
TTCCTGCGGCCGCCGCGTTCGGGACGTTCGTGACCGGCTTGACTCTCTCGAATCGATTCGCAATTCTCATGGCGTTTCCCCTTCATTCGAACGGCTTGGAGAACCCTGGCGCTGGCACGGCAACGGCAGTGCATCTAACCCGGGCTTCTCAAGCTTCAGGGTAGAAGCGCGCGTGGCAGCCGTGCGCGAAAATCGCAGGCAGGGAATCGAGACAGCTAACAAGAGTGGCTGGGGGCGGCGACACTCGCCCTGTCAGCAGCATAAGGCAAGGGCAGCCCCGTTGTGGGCTGCCCTTTGACCTTCCCGGAGTACACATCTGAAAACCAGTGCGCAGTATCCCAACCTGAAATGCGGCGCATTGCTTTGGAGTTGCACTTACCTGTTTAGCAATCGAATGGCCATCTCAGGATGGCCCAGTTAGGCCAATCTAATGGGATCGGCACCCCCCGTATAGGAAAACATTTGCCCATATTTGAGGAAAGAGTTTTCAGTGTCCATGGTCACGGCCTTGCCCGTAGCTCTTTGCTAGAATTCGAATGGTGAAAGAATCTGCCGTAGAACTCATCACAACCATCCATACCGCCGGCGGACCGGGAATTCCCGTAGACCGCCGCGCCAAACTCAACGACCGCCTGCAGCACCGCGTCGTAGCTCACAAAAACGGCGTCCAGCCTGCACTCGACAGCGCGCTTTTCGATAGGAGTAACATGACCGAGATTGTCTCCATTTCCGCCCGCGAAATCCTCGATTCCCGCGGAAACCCCACTGTCGAAGCCGACGTAACCCTCTCCGGCGGAGCCATGGGCCGCGCCGCGGTTCCCTCCGGCGCCTCCACCGGCGAGCACGAAGCCGTTGAACTGCGCGATGGCGATAAGGAGCATTACCTCGGCAAAGGCGTCCTGAATGCCGTCGAGAACGTCGAATCCATCCTGGCACCCGAGTTGACGGGCATGGACGCCTCCAACCAGCGGCTGATCGACGCGACTATGATCGCCATCGACGGCACCGAGAACAAGTCCAAGCTGGGCGCGAACGCCATCCTCGCAGTCTCCATGGCCTGTGCCCGCGCCTCGGCGACAGCGCTTAAGCTGCCGCTCTACCGGTACCTCGGCGGCGTGAACGCCTGCGTCCTGCCCACCCCGATGATGAACATCCTCAACGGCGGCAGCCACGCCGACTCGAACGTCGACTTCCAGGAGTTCATGGTCATGCCAGTGGGTGCGGAGAGCTTCTCCGACGCGCTGCGATGGGGCGTCGAGGTCTTCCACACTCTCAAAGGCGTGCTCAAGAAGAAGGGCTACAACACCGCGGTAGGAGACGAGGGAGGCTTCGCGCCAAGCTTGAAGTCTAACGCCGAAGCTGTTGAATTGATTTTGGATGCGATCGAGAAGGCGGGCTACACGCCGGGCGAACAGATCGCCATTGCCCTCGATCCTGCCTCCAGCGAGTTCTACGACAAAGAGAAGAAGAAGTACATCTTCAAGAAGTCCGACAAGTCCGAAAAAACCTCGGAAGAGATGGTCGCCTTTTACGAGTCGTGGACCACGCAGTACCCGATCGTTTCGATCGAAGACGGCCTGGCCGAAGACGACTGGGACGGCTGGAAGCTCCTCACCGGGCAGCTCGGGCACATCCAGCTCGTCGGCGACGACCTCTTCGTCACCAATACGGAGCGTCTGCAGCAGGGCATCGAACAGAAATGCGCCAACTCCATTCTGATCAAGGTCAACCAGATCGGTACCGTCTCGGAGACACTCGAGGCCATCGAACTTGGCCGCCGCTACGGCTACACCAGCGTCATCAGTCACCGTTCCGGCGAGACGGAAGACACATTCATCGCCGATCTCGCGGTAGCCACCGGCGCCGGTCAGATCAAGACCGGCTCGGCCAGCCGCACCGACCGAATCGCCAAGTACAACCAGCTTCTGCGCATCGAAGAAGAGCTCGGCCAGTCCGCCGAATTCCTCGGCGTAGAGTCGCTGAACTTCGGCGGCTAAGGAGGCGACGGAAAAGCGC
The DNA here is from genome assembly GCA_036390355.1 of Acidobacteriaceae bacterium. Classification (GTDB taxonomy): domain Bacteria; phylum Acidobacteriota; class Terriglobia; order Terriglobales; family Acidobacteriaceae; genus Edaphobacter. Next base: position 1,004 of record DASWCA010000508.1, on the reverse strand, counting down.
GTCGTCATTCTGAGGCGTAAGACGCGCCGTCATTCTGAGCGGCCTTTGGCTCAGAATCTCCGTAGTTGTCTTGCTTGAAAAGCCGGGTGGCCCATCCTTTCATAACTTCATTGTGAAAGGGTGGGTTGCCTTTTTCGTTCCCGGAGAGCCACTATGCCCCAGATCGCTTTCTCCGACCTCTCGCTCCACTACGAGGAATCGGGCTTAGGCGTGCCCGTCATTCTCATCCATGGTCATCCGTTCGACTGCACCATGTGGGCACCGCAGCTCCAGGCAAGCTTCCCCGGCTATCGGCTCCTCGCCCCTGACCTGCGCAACTTCGGCCGCACCGTGTCGCCCAATCCCCCGGCCAACTTCGCCGCCTACGCCGCCGACCTGATCGCGTTCGCGGACACATTGGGCATCGACAAGTTCGTCGTCGCCGGCCTTTCGATGGGTGGCCAGATCGCTCTCGAGGTCGCAACGGCAACGCCGGAGCGCCTGCTTGGCCTCGCCCTCTGCGACACGTTCGCGCAGCTCGATACGCCGGAGAAGAAGGCAGGCCGCTACGCGCTTGCAGACCGAATCGACGCCGAGGGTCTCGCCGAATACGCCGTGGAAGTCCTGCCGAAGATGATCTGCGCGAAGACGATCGCGGAGCAGCCGGAGGTTGCGTCGGAGTTGGTGAAGATGATGCAGCGCTGTCCCGCGGCCGGAGCGTCTGCTGCGCTGCGGATGCGGGCAGAGCGGCGGGATTACCTGCCGCTGCTTCCGGCGCTGACGATGCCCGCGCTGATCGTTGTGGGCAGGCACGATCAGTTCACGCCTGTTGCCGACGCGGAGCTGATGCATCACAACCTTCCCCATTCAACCCTCGTGGTCATTGAGGACGCCGGGCATGTCACCAACCTCGAACAGCCGGGGGCCTTCAATCGCGCGCTCGCCGGCTTCCTTCACCCCATCGCTTGACGCGTCGCCGGATTAGCACTGGCTGCATCGCTTGGCCCATACTTCTGCGAGTTCTT
>DASWCA010000507.1:0-2551 GCA_036390355.1 Acidobacteriaceae bacterium | reverse complement strand
CTCGTGGCGAAATTGACGCTGGGAGCGCTGGCGCAGGGGGACGTGTGGTTTGGCGGGGTGACACGGAATCCGTGGAACACGAATCAGGGGTCGAGCGGGTCGTCGGCGGGGCCCGCTTCGGCTACGGCGGCAGGATGCGTGGCCTTCAGCATCGGTTCGGAGACGCTGGGGTCGATTTCGTCGCCTTCGACGCGCTGCGGCTGCACCGGACTGCGGCCAACGTTCGGGCTGGTGCCGCGGACGGGGGCGATGGCACTTTCCTGGAGCATGGACAAGCTGGGACCAATTTGCCGGGCGGTGGAAGATTGCGCGCTGGTGCTCGATGCGATCTACGGCAGAGACGGGAAGGATCGCACCGTGCAGCCGGCAGCCTTTAACTGGGACGCCAATCTGGATTGGCGAAAGTTGCGCGTCGGTTATTTGAAGGCGGATTTCGAACGAAAGCCCGAGCCGCCGCAAGAAGAAAAGGAGGAGCCGGCGAAGACACCCGAAGAGCAGAAGCAGCGCGATGAACAAAAGAAGCGGCGAGAATTCGCGCGGGCACGCGCGGAGTACGACCGAAAATACAATGACGCGGCGCTCGTGAAACTGCGCGAGATGGGCGTGAACCTGATTCCCGTAGAGCTGCCAAAATTTCCGTACAGCGCGATTACGGTGATGCTGACCGCAGAGGCAGCAGCCGCGTTTGATGAGCTGACGCGCACGGGAAGAGACAAGCTTCTGACTTCGCAGAAAGACTACGACTGGCCAAACACCTTTCGCGCGGCGCGGTTCATCCCTGCGGTGGAGTATATCCAGGCGGCGCGCGCGCGCAAGCTGTTGATGGATGCGATGGCGAAAGTGCTGGAAGACCTGGACGTGATTGTGGCGCCGACGAACGGAAGCCCACAACTGATGATCACAAACCTGACGGGCCACCCGTCAGTGATTCTGCCGAATGGGCTGCGCGGAGAGGACGCACCGAAGCCACTGTCGGAGGATCCCGGCGATTTTCAAAATTCCGGCGGCCCCGGAACGCCAACAAGCGTGACGTTCCTCGGAAAGTTGTATGGCGAAGCGGAATTACTGGCGTTTGCGCAGGCGTATCAACAGGCCACGGGATTTCATCTCGAGCATCCGAAGCTTGAGGTTTAGCCGGCAAGGCCTAAGTTTAAAACGAAGATGGAGCCTGCTACATGCCCTTCTGCATGGGGTAGCCCATCCCGGCCCAATCGACGGCGAAGCTCGTCGGGATGGTCAGCACGCGGAGCTTCTTGAAGCCCATGCTGCTCATCGCGGTGTACGCAGGGCGGATGTTGGGGCACTTATCGAACGGACAGCAGCCGCAGTAGATGACGAGATCGGTCGAGCGCGGAACTGTGGCCGCCCACGCCTGCAATTCCGCAAGGCCCTGATCGGTCGAGGCGGTGCCGTGGAAAGCCGCGCCCGGCACGTGGCCGCCAACATAAAGGGAACGAAAGCCGACAAAAACCACGGTGGGAACCGACAAATACTTGTCGGTGAGCATTTTGGCAAGCTTGGCAGGCTCTAGCGTCTGCGAACTGGGCCAAGGATCGACGGATTTCCTTTCGTCCCCGCTCGCGCTGTTTACCGGGAACGAACCGACAGCAATGGCGAACAGAAAGATCAGCGACGAGACCAAAACGCAGCTGGGAGAGCGAAGCTCGCGGAACAGGGACACCTGAAGGCCTCCTGATTGCTGTCCGATTGTAAGCCGAAGAGGGTGATCGAGACTACTCGGATGGACGGCGGGGAGAAGCGGAAGATAGCAGTGGACCGCCGAGGTGGAAAGGAATACGCCCCGGGGATGCCTCGAGAAATGCAGTACGAATTACTTTTTCTGTTCGGCTCGAGTACGCTGAAGCTTCGCGGCCGTTGTGCGCAGCGTCTCAGGAACATTCTTATTGGTTGTAAGGCGCTTGAGGTCTTGGGGATTCAGCATGGGCAACATGTGCAGGGTTACGTCCAGAGGAGTTTTGGGATTGTTGATGAGATGGCGCACAACCACATAGTTCTTGCGAAACGCGCGATTGCCTGCAATCAACCGGAGAACTTCATCGGTGAGGCTGGACATGGCGGCGAATGCTTCGACTTCCTGATCCGTCAGGCGCGGGGACTGCAACACGGCGCGCTGGACGACCTTGTTGGCGTCGCGGATGAGCGTGCGGCGCGCGTCGGAGCCGCCCTTAATGGCATATTGCACGCGCTGGGCAACCGTCATTTTGGCGATGCGCTGAATGAGAGTTTGCCGGCGCTCGGCGTCCGGTTCCGCGGCGGCAGCGGCGTCGGCCAGGGCAGCCTCGTCGATGGGATGGGCGGGCCCGTGAAGTTCGCGAAGCTGATTTTTCTGTTCAGGGGTCAGGGAGGGGGAATGCTCGAGAGCAGCGGCGAGCGCGGGAGATGCGCTAACGCGGTCGAGGTCCTCGACTAAGGTCTGCGTTGCGACATCTGAAAGATGGCGTAGGACATGAACGAGATGTTCTGCAGGACAATTCTTATTCTCGACCAGCGCGTCCGAGATTCCGGGCTTGTCGGCCAGATGCCGTGAGGC
>DASWCA010000506.1:0-4207 GCA_036390355.1 Acidobacteriaceae bacterium | reverse complement strand
AGCATGGTGGGGACTTGCTCTTGAGGCCGCGCGTCCGGCAGCGCGAGTTCGCGTGCAGCCGTCTCCAGCACGGGGAAAAGCTTGAACTCGCCCTGTGCTACGGCGCGGGCGATGCATGGGGCTGCGTCCCGATGAATGATGAGTAGCGTGGGTTGAGGGATGCCAAATACGCTGAAAAGAGCGACGCGGATCCGCGTCGCCCGGCGGTTGACGATGCCGCGCACCCACTGGTCGAGGTATGCGGTGGGAAGAAAGGGCAGGTCAACGGGGAGGAATAGGTTCCAATCGTGGCGGGTGTGGGTGAGCGCGGCTTCCATTCCACCGATGGGGCCGCAACCGGGGTGAGTGTCCGGAATGAGCGGCGCATAAGGTACAAGGGCCGAGTTGCTGCTGAGAATGTGGACGTCCGAACAGATGCGGCGAAGTTTGGTGACGGCGTGCTCGATGAGAGGCTTTCCAGCAAGTGGCAGGAGGGCTTTGTCAGCGCCCATGCGTGAACTGCGGCCGCCGGCCAGGACGTAGCCGGAGATGGGGAGAGGGTCGGTCATCTTGAGGAAAGATAAATACGGGGATTCTGAGCTTCGCTCAGAATGACAACCTGAATTTTAGGGCGCACTGACGTTTTCGAGGAACCGGATGATCGACTCGATTCCGCGATGGAAGTTGGCAAGGTGAAATTTCTCATTGGGAGCGTGGAGGTTGTCGTCAGGCAGGCCGAATCCCATCATCAGCGTGGGGATGTGCAGTTCGCGGATGAAGTCGCCGACGATGGGGATGGAGCCTCCGCTGCGGATGAAGACGGTGTCGGTCTTGAAGACATCGTGCATGGCCGCTGTGGCAGTGCGGACGTAGGGGTTATCGGTAGAGACGACGATGGGGTCGCCGGCGTGGATGAGGCGCACGTCGAGGGTGATGCCGGCGGGGCAGAGTGATTCGACATAAGACTTGTACTGGGCGAAAGACTCGGCGGGGGTCTGGTCGGGGACGAGGCGCATGGAAACTTTGGCGAGGGCGCGAGCGGGAATGACGGTCTTGGCGCCTGCTCCGATGAAGCCGCCAGGCATGCCGTGGACTTCGAGCGTCGGACGGGCCCAGGTGCGTTCGAGGACGGAGTAGCCAGGCTCGCCGGTGAGTACCGATGAGCCAACTTCGGTTTCGCGGTAGTGCTCCTCGTCGAAGGGGAGAGCCTTCCAGGCTTTGAGCTCGTCGGCGGAAGGCTTGGCGACCTTGTCATAGAAACCGGGGATGAGAATTTTGCCGGAGTCATCCTTCAGCCTGGCGATAATCTGGGCGAGGGCGACGAAGGGGTTGGGAGCGGCCCCGCCGTACATGCCGGAGTGGAGGTCCGTGCGCGCTCCGCGGGCCTCAATCTCGGTATAGATCATGCCGCGCAGGCCAACACAGAGGGTCGGGAGATCGGGCGCAAACATCTCCGTGTCGGAGACCAGGGCGACGTCGGCGGCGAGCTGGCCGGGATGCTCGCGGACGAAGGCAGCAATTCCCTCCCCTCCCACTTCTTCTTCGCCCTCGACGATGACGCGGACGTTGACTGGGAGTTTTCCTTCGTTCGCGCTGAAGAGGGATTCGAGGGCTTTGACGTGCATCCACATCTGGCCCTTGTCGTCGACGGCTCCGCGCGCGTAGATATTGCCATCGCGCTCGGTGGGCTCGAAGGGCGGCGACTTCCACTCGTCAAGCGGGTCTGGAGGCTGGACGTCGTAATGGCCATAGAGGAGGACCGTTGTGGCCGGCTTTCCGTTGACCGGCGCGGCGTGGAGGTAGTCGGCGTAGACGAGCGGATGGCCGGTGCGCCCGGGAACGATCTGTGCCGGGCCGGAGCTGGGGGCGACAGCGGTCTCTGGCGTGGAGGTCTCGATGAGGCGGACGTTCTCCATACCGATGCGGCGGAGTTCGTTGGCGACGAATTCAGCGGCGCGGCGGGTGTCGGCGATGCGCTCGGGATCGGTGGAAATGGAAGGAATGCGCAGGAGAGCTTTGAGCTCTTCGACAAAGCGGGGTGCGTTGTTTTGCGCGAAGCTTGCGGCTGACTGGGTCATCTTGATCTCCACTCTCTTCTGTTTGCGGCGACGGGTGTGTGGGCCGTTCGCGAACCACACATCAGTATATGGAACGAGGCTCGGGAACGCGTTGCGGAACAAATTCTGATAAAAGGGTGCAACAGCCTTTCCTTTGACATCTAAGGAGTGAGACTCCGTTTCCCGGTCAACAACTATCTGAAGAGAACACTACGATTTGCGCGCGCGTTCGCGAGCTGTTTGAGCCTGCTACTCCTTCCCCCTCTTCTGTGGTCACAAGAGGTTGCGCTTTCTGAACTCCCCCTGGCGCCGGTTCCACAGCAGGGCTCGGCGGGCAGCGGGGCGCAGGGTCAACCTGCGTCGTCCGAGGAAAAGCGGACGGGCGTGATGCGGGTCTGGCCGAGTTTCCGTTCGGAGAGTGTGGATGTGAAGCTTCCGCCGCAGACGGCAGGACAGAAATTCAAGATGGCGGCAGTGGACAGCTTCAGCCCGGTGGGGCTCGTGGTTCGCGCGGCCGCTTCGGGCGTTCACCTGGCGAGGAACTCCACGCCGGAGTTTGGCGAGGGCGCGGCGGGGTATGGGCGCTACTTCTGGCACTCGTATGTGGACAATGCGGTGGAAACTCTGCTGGTGGAGTTTGTTGCGCCGGTGACGACGCATGAGGACACACGATATTACAGGCTTGGCCGCGGTGGCGTGGTGCGGCGGACAGGGTACGTGCTGAAACGACTAGTGGTGATTCGCAATGACGCGGGTGCGAACACATTCAACGTGAGCGAGGTGATCGGGTCAGGCGCGGCTGCGGGACTCTCGAATCTCTATTACCCGAGGTCCGAGCGAACGTTGAGTAACACCATGGAAAATTGGGGATTGAATGTGGGAACCGACTGGGTGAGCTTTGGCGCGCGGGAGTTTTGGCCCGATATCACGCACGCTCTGTTTCATCACTCGTCCGCACAGCCGGGGGCGAGCCACTAGACATGTTTCGAGGGCAGACATGGGATACCGCCGCCTATGCGGCGACGGGGCGGTTCGTCGCGGACCTGGCGGGTGGCGTGGTGGACTTGCTTGCGCCGCGGCCGGGTGAGGCAATCCTCGATCTGGGGTGCGGCGATGGCGCGCTGACCGAACGGATTGCGGCTACCGGCGCGGTGGTGACGGGTGCCGATGCTTCGCCGGCGATGGTTGCCGCTGCTCATGCGCGCGGGTTGACGGTGCGCGAGGTGAGCGCGGACGCGATGCCCTTCGACGGAGAGTTCGATGCAGTGTTTTCGAACGCGGCGCTGCACTGGATTCCAAATGCTGAAGCTGTGATAGCCGGAGTCCATCGGGCGTTGAGGCCGGGTGGCCGGTTTGTTGCGGAGATGGGCGGCCACGGGAATATCGCCGCGATTCGGGTGGCGCTGCAAGCGGTTCTGGCGCAGTTCGGGATCGACGCGGAGGCGGTGGCGGCGAGTTTTTATCCTTCGCCGGGAGAGTACCGGAGATTGCTCGAAGCGGGTGGGTTTACTGTGCGCTCGATGGAGCTGATTCCGCGACCGACGCCTCTGCCGGCAGGGATGGAGGCATGGCTGAATACGTTTCGCAACGGTGTGCTGGATCTACTGACACCCGAGAATCGGGCACGAGCGGTGGCGGAGACGGTGGAGTTGCTGAGGCTGGTGCTTTGCGATGCGGATGGAAACTGGTCGGCGGACTATGTGCGGCTGCGGTTCTACGCCGTGCGGAGTTGAAGCGAATCCGAGATTCCAAGCCCGGCGCTACTGGATGATGCCGTTGCTCTTGAGGAATTCAAGGCAAAGCAGCATGGCCTTGTCGGTCTCAGCTTTGGAGAAATTGCCATGGCCGCCGCCTGGGACGAGATCCTGTCCATTGGGCACGCCGGCTGCGTCGAGGGCCTTCTTCAACTCGGCGGATTGGCTTGGGTCGACAGTGCGATCACTGTCTCCGTTGACAATGAACGTGGGCGGCAGGCCGGGCCGGATGTACGTCATCGGCGACATCTCCTTGGCGCGGGCGAGAGCTGCCGCGTTGGGCTCGGGCCAGCGCATGGGCTGCGGACCAGCCGATGAAGTTGCGGTAGCGTCCGATCCAACGGTCGTTGGGGTGTCACTCGGTAATGGCCTGTCAGTGGCGATCCACTGGTGGGTGAAGCCGGAGCTGCCGTGCTG
>DASWCA010000505.1:0-2071 GCA_036390355.1 Acidobacteriaceae bacterium | reverse complement strand
CCTCTCGCCCGCTCTCGGAGCCGCCATCACGCCCGATCCCAACCCTCCTGCCGCCCCGCCCGCCGAGCACTTCGTCATCAAGCAACTCGGCCGAGGCTTCGTCAAAGTCGGCGGCGCCGAAACCGACCCCGAAGACATCCGCCTCGTCGAAGCCGCCTGGGCCGAGTCCGCCGCCGCCATCCTCTCCGGCGAGTGGGACCTCGTCGTCCTCGACGAGATCAACTACGCCATCGGCTACCACATGCTCGCCCCCGAAGCCGTCGCCGACGTCCTCCGCCGCAAGCCTGAGATGACCCACGTCATCCTCACCGGCCGCAACGCCCACCCCCTCCTGGTCGAACTAGCCGACACAGTAACCGAGATGCGCGAAGTCAAACACGCCTACCAACGCGGCATCCTGGCCCAGCGTGGCATCGAATTTTAGCTCCCGCCTCCTGCAACTCCGCCACAAGCTCCCGCATCCATCCGCTCATCCAGCAGACCGGATAATTCAGGCGGGAGGTTGGCATGAATACCGTTGCAGCGTCCACACACTCCACAGGCTGGTCCCTCACCCTTGGGATCCTGCTCATTCTCTTTGGCATCCTCTTCATCGCCGCGCCCCTGTTCGGAGGAATCGCGGCCAGCCTGTTCTTCGGGTGGCTCATCCTGCTTGGAGCCATTGCCCACTTCACCTATGCCTGGGTCCAGCGCGGCGTCGGCGGTGTCCTTTGGCAGACCCTCATCGCCTGCGTCTACCTCTTCGCTTCTCTCTCGATCTTCTGGCACCCTATAGGCGGAGTCGTCGCCCTCACCCTCATCCTGGCCGCCTACATCGCCGCCGAAGGCGTATTGGAGTTGTTCCTCTTCGCAACTGCGCGCGGGTTACCCGGAAGGACATGGTTCCTGCTCGACGGCATCATCTCTCTCGTACTCGCAGGCCTCATCTGGGCTGGCTGGCCATCCAGCTCCGCTTGGGCGATTGGCACCCTCGTCGGCATCAGCTTTCTTATGAGCGGCATCGCTCGCTTCACCATGCCCGTTTACCAACGCCGGATGGTCGCAGTCGCCTGAACACAACTCGAGCGGGCCGAAGAACTTCTCCGGCCCGCCGCCTTCACTTCTCACTAACCCGCTCGAGCTCGCGGATGTACTCCACAACCGCTTCGCTCCAGCCGTCAATGTGCGCCCACTTCCCGTAGCCAACGCCATTCTTCGCGCTGGCCACATTGATCACGTAGCCCTTGCCCTTCGGCGCCGGTACGCGATCATGCGACTGCTCATCGGTCACCACGACGATCCGATCGTACGGCTCAGTAATCGAATCGAGCGCAGCACCCAGTTGCGTTCCGCCGTGCGGCAGGCTCGCCTCCATCGCGTCGCGCAACGCAAAGCCGCGCCGCGACGGAATCAGCTTCGTTGAGTCCGAGAAGGTGTACACGCTCACCTTCTCCGCGATCTCGCGCAGCAGCACCGCCAGCCCGTAAGCCGCATCGGTCCTCAACATCTCGGACTTCCGCGACAGCGGCGCCACCATCGATCCCGACACGTCCACCAGGATCACGGTATGCCCCGCCAGCTTCTCTGCCGACGCGACCGCTCGGAACATCGCTCGCTCCAGCTCCGCCTCCCACTGCGGCGCATACCGCGCAGCAGCCAGGAACCGAAACGGAAGCACGCGGTCGGTCTTCATCGCATCCAGGGCCGCAACCACCAGCTCTTCGGCAACACCTGCATCCTTCATGTTGCGAAGGTTGCGCAGCAACGCCAGCGCGCCAAGCTTCCGCTCCAGCAGCAACCGCGTCCAGTGCTCGCGCTTGTCGCCACCCGAAGAGAGTGCAACCTCCCAGGTGTCCGGAGTCGTCAGTTCGCCATCGACCAGACGCCGCCAGACCGCAGCCTGATCCGCATCAAACGGTTTCGCGTGGCACAGGAACAGGACGTCGCGCAGTCGAACCGCACCGGCGCGGTCGTACTTCGCCAGCGTGTACTCGTCGAACTTCGGGAACGCAGCCGCCAGGCCCTTCTTGACCTGGGCCGACAGCGGCGCCCGTCCGTCCTTCCAGTAGATCGCGACAAACTCCGCCAGCTC
>DASWCA010000504.1:0-7327 GCA_036390355.1 Acidobacteriaceae bacterium | reverse complement strand
GGTCCTGATCGCGGCTGCCAACTCCGTCGGCGGCGTGATGGGCAAGATGATCAGCCTGCAGACAATCGCGGTGGCGGCTGCTGCAACCGGAATGTCCGTCGCGGACCAGTCGAAGTTATTTCGCTTCACCCTGCGTCACAGCATCTTTCTGGCATGTCTCGTCGGGGTGGAAGTCATGCTCTATGCCTACGTCTTCCACCCGCGCTGACCTCTGCCCGCTGAAAGCTGACAGCTGAATCACAAAACAAGCCGCCAACGCCCGTGCAATCAGGTGCGCCTTTGAAATCCACGGCCAACGACCGTACTATCATCACGTATGCTCGATGCCGCCATCCTCGAAGCCCTACGCAGCGCGGTCGATGCGGGCAACACGCCAGGCCAGCCCACAGGCCTCATCACCGAGCAGAATCAACTCCAGACTTACGAGTGCGATGGCCTTACAAACTTCCGCACCATACCCAGTGCCGTCGTCCTTCCCCGAAGCGCCGGGCAGGTTCAAGCTATCGTCCGAGTCTGTGCGCAGCATCAAATTCCCTTCGTCGCGCGCGGATCGGGAACCGGGCTCAGCGGTGGCGCGCTACCCGCCGAGGGCGGAATCGTAATCAGCTTTGCCCGCATGAACCGCATCCTCGAGATCGACATCCCCAATCAGCGGGTGGTCGTCGAGCCGGGCGTGATCAACTCCCACGTCACGGATGCGGTCGCCGCATACGGCTATTTCTATGCGCCCGATCCATCCTCACAAAGTGTATGCACCATCGGCGGCAACGTGGCGGAGAACGCCGGCGGCGCTCACTGCCTGAAGTACGGCTTCACCACAACGCACGTCCTCGGCATGGATGTTGTGCTGCCGAGTGGCGAGCTGGTCACCTTTGGCTCCGCCGCGCCCGACACCCCGGGCTACGACCTCACCGGCGTCTTCGTTGGATCGGAAGGCACACTCGGCGTCGCAACCAGGATCATCCTGCGCATCGTCAAACGCCCGGAGACTGTACAAGTCCTGCTGGCCGCATTCGATTCGATCCCCGCCGCAGCCCAGGCGGTCTCGGACATCATCGCCGCCGGAATGCTGCCCGCAGCGCTGGAGATGATGGACCGCCTCTCCGCGAAGGCCTCCGAAGCCGCCGTCCATCCAAACTATCCCGTCTGCGAGGCGCTGCTCCTCGTCGAACTCGATGGCCCCGAAGCTGAGGTAGCCGCGCAGATGGCCGAGGTCACCACGCTGTGCAAGCAGAATGGCGCGTGGGAGATTCGATTGGCGCAAACCGCCGCCGAGCGAGCGCTGATCTGGAAGGGACGCAAGGCCGCCTTTGCCGCCATGGGGCGCATCTCGCCGAACTACATCGTCCAAGACGGCGTGATCCCCCGCACCGCTCTGCCCCAGGTGCTGGAAGCGGTCGGCAAGATGGCAGCGGAGGTCCAACTGCGCGTCGCCAACGTCTTTCATGCGGGCGATGGCAACCTGCATCCCATGGTGCTCTACGACCAGTCGATTCCCGGCCAGGAAGAGATCGCGCTCGACCTCTCATACCGCATCCTCCATCTCTGCGTGGATCACGGCGGCTCCATCACCGGCGAGCATGGCGTAGGCAAGGAGAAGCAGCAGGCGATGGGCTACATGTTCTCCGAGCCCGACCTCGAAACGATGCAGCTCGTCCGCCACGCCTTCGATCCGCACAATCTCGCAAACCCGGACAAGCTCTTCCCCCGGCCGCGCCTCTGCGGCGAAAAGCCCGGCCCCTACACTCCGCACCCACTGGAATCCGCCGGCATCGCCGAATTCTTCTAGCCTCAAACGTCGTCATTCTGAGCGAAGCTCAGAATCTCTGTCGTTGGCTTACAGCCTCATGGCAGAATCTCGTGATCGTCTTTGCAACGCAGGAACGAAGTCAGGCAGTGCAACTGAAAGTTTAGCGACTTTGAGAGCTGGACCGGCGTGGCTCGTTCGTCTAGGTTGATGAATCGTTCATAGCAACAGGTAAAGCCGGTGTAGTTTCCCTTCTCGTCCAAGCCGGCTGTATTTTGAGAGTATTCGGAGTAGCCCTTGAAGCCTGCTGGCACGGGGCCCCACGGGCTTCTGGGTAGTGCACCAAACCGCGTTGAAAGGATGGAGACGGACGCGGCGGTCGGATGAATATAACCGGGTTGGTCCTGCTGCATTTCACCGATATGGATCTCCGCGAGAAAGCCATCAACAAACTCAAGGTTCATAGCGAATCGGGTCCAAGGAAGTGTAAAGCGGAATGGAAGAAATCTTAGGTGGTAGGCGAGAGAACTAGTCCAGTCGGTAACGTTGTAGAACTGATAAAAAATTTCGCGAACAACGATCCCATTGCGTCGCTGCTCCGACGTCTCCTCATAGCGGAAGAATGGCTTGAGTACTGCTCGCGCTTGGGACTCGGTAGTAACGCCTGGACGAAGTCCGCGCACCGTAGCGAGGAGTTTGTACGCCTGCCAGCGACGGTAATGGCTCACGACCGACTCACTTGCGAGAGGGATCGCGAGGAGGATCGCTAAACTGAGGCCAATGGCGGTCACTGCTTTCCGCATGCTGACTCCGTATCTCTTCGCGCCGGTTTTCTTGACGACCCCAATTTATCAGCATGTTGCTGTCCCCGCGGCGCAAATCATTCGGGATAAAACATTGGCGATCCCCTAGTTTTCGGAGTGGCAGCGGGCTTCAGCCCGCGGTAGGGTGGCACATAAATTGTTGGGCTTTAGCCCAGGGGCGTTCCTTCCGTGTGCCGCACTAGGCGGATGGCCGACTCACAAATCTGGGTGCCCCATCCATGACAGTCCCATGGTCATGGATGGGGTCCGACAATGGGATTTCACCCAAAACTCCCCGAATCGCTTGACAGACCCATTACAATTAAAAGAGGAGATAATTCAGGAGCGCGGCAAACTGCCTGGCCTTGACCTCTCAGAACCACGACGCTAAACTCCGCGCAAGTATCACATTCCAGATATTTTATTAATTAACCCTAATGGAATCTAGATTTTGCGATCTGAGTGTCGAGCTAAGTGGTTTGAATGGAAGATTTTGCAAATTTGATATGGGGAGGGGGGTAGCTTTTCACAACCAAAACAGCCAATGACGCCAGCCGCCAAACTCGAAGAACTCCTCAGCCCCGGCCAAATCTCCGAGCACGACGGCAAGCCTATCCTCTCTCCCCAAACAACGGAGGAGATCGCCTCCATCGCCCGCTACGCCAACCAGCACAACCTCGCCATCGAGATCACCGGCGCCGGCACCAAGCGCTCCTGGGGCAATCCCGTCACCGCAGGCATCCTCCTCGACACCACGCACGTCACCGGCGTCGTCAGCCACAGTTGGCAAGACCTCACCGCGACAGTAGCAGCGGGCACAACGTGGTCCGCAATGCAGCGCGTCCTCGCCCAACACAACCAGCAGGTCGCCCTCGATCCCCTCTGGCCCGAAACCGCAACCGTCGGCGGCATCATCGCCACCAACGACTCCGGCGCTCTGCGCCTGAAGTACGGCAGCCTGCGCGATCTCATCATCGGCATGACCATCGTGCTCGCCGACGGCACCATCGCCAAATCCGGCGGCAAAGTCGTCAAGAACGTCGCCGGCTACGACCTCCACAAACTCATGACCGGAGCCTTCGGCACACTCGGTATCATCACCGAAGTTACGTTCCGGCTTCACCCCGTCCCGCAACACACGCGAACGTGGACGATCTCATCGCCGTCTGTAGATGACACTGCTAAATTGATGCTCAAAGTTCTGGATTCGCACCTGAGCGTACAAGCCATGCAATTCCGGGCAAGCGCCGAGGGGTATGCCTTGGACGTCGAACTCGCTTCCCTTCCAGAGGTATTAGCGGAACAAATCAAGACACTAGAGCAATTCGCTCGGAACGCAGGCATAACCGGCGCCTCCCGCAGTCCATCTGCCCCAAGTATTTTCGCGGCGCGTGAGGAACTATTCTCTCACCCAGCGAGAGTAGTCATCAAAGCAACCATGTTGCCCGACGGAATCGCAAACATCTGCGCCGATGTGGTTCGACTAGTCGGGTCGGCAGTCACGCAGTCCAGTGGAATCATGTTCGCGCGATTCACGGGGGAAGCCGCAGCAGCGGCGCTGCCCAGTCTATACGCCTACGTAGATGCCGCGGGCGGTGAAATCACCATCTTGCGTGGCCCGAAATATCCGCTCCCTGAGTGGGCGATTCCGCCTTGGGGGCCCGATAAAGCCCCGCCTTTGATGCGCGAGATCAAACATCGCTTCGACCCAAACCGCATTCTCAACCCAGGCCGATTCCTCGGAGGCATCTAACTCATGCAGCCTCTCGTAGCCATCGACCCGCAGAAGCCATCCAACTTCGACGCGCATCACGCGCCCGACAAGGCGTTGCTCGCAGACTGTGTGCATTGCGGATTCTGCCTACCCGCATGTCCCACCTACGTCCTCTGGGGAGAAGAGATGGACTCGCCGCGCGGACGCATTTACATGATGCTGAAAGCTGGCGAAGGAAACGCTCCTCTCGATCAGAACTTCCGCCGCCACATGGACAACTGCCTCGGCTGCATGGCCTGCATGACCGCGTGTCCTTCCGGCGTTCAGTACGACAAGCTCATCGAAGATACGCGCGCGCAGGTGGACCGCAACATCCCTCGCGCCACGGGCGACTCCCTCTTTCGTCGCATGCTGTTTGCAACATTTCCGCACCCCGCGCGCTTGCGAGCACTCGCCGCGCCGCTGTTTCTATATCAGCGTTCCGGATTGCAGGCTCTGGTTCGCAAGTCCGGTTTGCTCAAACTGCTCCCGGAACGCCTTCGCGCGATGGAGGCGCTACTCCCTATCGTGCCCGCAAACTTCACCTGGAAGATGCCCGCACGCACCGCCGCATCTACCGCCCCGCGCCGCCGGGTTGGCATGCTCGCTGGCTGCGTTCAGCAGGTCTTCTTCTCGCACGTAAATGCAGCAACAGCGCGCGTCCTTGCAGCCGAAGGTTGCGAAGTCATCACGCCGGAGAATCAGCCCTGCTGCGGAGCCCTGATGGTCCATTCCGGTCTCGAAGATCAGGCCACCGCAATGGCGTGCAAAATAATCGCCATCTTCGAACAGGCAAACGTCGACACCATCGCGATCAACGCCGCAGGCTGCGGCTCGACGATGAAGGAATACGGCTACCTGCTTCGCGACGATCCACAATGGGCCGACCGTGCGCGTGCCTTCTCCGCAAAATGCAAAGACATCACCGAAATCCTTTGTGACCTTGCCCCAATCGCACCACGCAATCCCCTGCCCTTGCGCATTGCGTATCATGATGCCTGCCATCTCCGCCATGCGCAGGGAATCTATCAGGAGCCGCGCCAGTTGCTTGCCGGCATCCCCGGCCTCGAAGTCGCGGAGATCGCAGAGTCCTCGCTTTGCTGTGGCTCCGCCGGCGTCTACAACCTGCTGCAGCCCGAACCCGCGCAACAGCTCGGCGACCGCAAAGTCTCACATCTGCTGGCGACCAAGTCCGCAGCCGTCGTCTCCGCGAATCCTGGCTGTCTGCTTCAACTCATGAGCGGCCTGCGCCGCCGCCGCGAAAAGGAACTTCCGGCACTCCACATGATTGAACTGCTGGACGCGTCGATTCGCGGCGTGTCGGCGGAAGAACTTCTCCGCGGACAGAAGACGCCCTGACAGTTTGGCGCATCGTCCCATCGCTCAAGTACCATAGCGCGCATGAGCCCATCCCCTCTTACGCGCCGCGAGTTTCTTCAGTCCACTGCAGTCGCCGGCACCGGCGCCGCAATTGCGCACGTCACGCCGAACTTGCTCGGCCAGATCATTCCATCCACAGGCCGCGAAGTTGCTCCCGCCTGGGCGTCCAAACCCATGCGTTGGGCGCAACTCACACTGGTCGAGGACGATCCAGCCCACTTCGACCCCGCCTTCTGGCTCGACTACTTCAAGCGCACGCGCTCCGACGGCGTCTGTCTCAGCGGCGGAGGCTGCGTCGCTTACTATCCCACCGAGATTCCGTTTCATCACCGCAGCGCCTGGCTCAACAATCGCGATGTGCTCGGCGAACTCGTCTCCGGCTGCCGCAAACTTGGCATGTCGGTGCTCATCCGCACCGATCCGCACGCAACCTATGACGACGCCAAGGCCGCGCACCCAGACTGGATCGCGGTAGACGCCCAGGGAAATCCACGCCGTCACTGGTCCTCGCCGGAGATGTGGGTCACCTGCGCACTCGGCCCGTACAACTTCGAGTTCATGACTGCGGTGCATAAAGAGATCATGACCCGCTATCGCGCGGACGGCATCTTCATGAACCGCTGGGACGGCTCCGGCGATTGCTACTGCCAGCACTGCCGCGAAAACTTCAAGTCTGCCACCGGCTTCGATCTACCTCATACAACGAATGCCCAGGACCCCGCGAAGCGTGCCTTCTTCGAATGGCGGCGCCAGCGTCTGGTCGACGTCATCGATCTGTGGAACCGCGAGATTCGCGCCATCAACCCCGAATCCAGCATCGTCCCGAATAACGGGAGCGGCGCATCAAGCCCACTCAACGCCATCGAGATCAGCCGCCGCGCACCCATGCTCGCCGCCGATCGCCAGGCGCGCCACGGTCTCGCCGCGCCATGGCTCGTCGGCAAGTCCGCCAAGGAATACCGCGCCACCATGGGCGACAAGCCCATCATCGGCCTCTTTGGCATCGGCCTCGAAGAACAGTACCGCTGGAAAGACAGCGTCACCAGTAACGCCGAGATCCGCATCTGGGCGCTCGACGCCATCGCCAATGGCATGCGGCCATGGTTCACTAAATTCTCAGCCACGCTTCACGATGAGCGCTGGCTCAAAGCGATCGACGATATCTATCTCTGGACAGAAAAGAATCAGCAGTACCTCGCCGGCCGGCGCCCGCTCGCCCGTGTAGGACTCGTCTACTCACAACAGACTGCGTGGTACTGCCCCGCCGCAAAGGCTGAAGACTACGCGCTCGGCTGGTACCAGGCTCTGGTCGAATCGCGCATCCCGTTTGAAATGGTGCACGACCGCTTGCTCGACCTGGAACATCTTGCCCCTTACAAAACTCTCATCCTCCCCAACCTCGCCGCGCTCAGCGACGCGCAGTGCGATCAACTCCGCGCCTTCGCCGGCAATGGCGGCAGCATCGTCGCTACCCACGAAACCAGCCTCTTCGATGAGTGGGGCGTGCGCCGCAAGAACTTCGCGCTCGCCGACCTCTTCGGCGTCGATTGGGCAGGCAAAGCGCAGAGCCCGATGATGAACTCCTATATCCGGCTGGAACACGAAGCGCTGCCACACCACGCTCTCTTCAGCGGCCTCGAAGAC
>DASWCA010000503.1:0-12579 GCA_036390355.1 Acidobacteriaceae bacterium | reverse complement strand
GGGCCGGCGTACGAGGACAAGATGCATCGCAGCGGGCTGCGCGTGGTGGACCTGCTGAACCCGGCTCTGCTGCGCACGCACATCAACAACGCGTGCTACGAGAAGAACACAATCGCGCAGGCGCTGTTTGGCACCGAGCCGCTGGATCCGAAGGCGATCTACGAGGAGTATGCGCGAGCGGCGGAGCAGGTTGCGCCGTTCGTGACCGACACGGCAGTGCTGCTGAACGACGCGATCAGAAATGGCGAAAAGGTAATGTTCGAGGGCGCACAGGGAGCGCTGCTGGACATCGACCATGGAACATATCCGTTCGTCACATCATCGTCGTCGACTTCGGGTGGCGCGGTGACGGGCACGGGCGTTGGGCCGACCTCCATCGGGACCGTGATCGGCGTGACCAAGGCATATGTGACGCGGGTGGGCGAAGGACCGTTCCCCACGGAGATTCACGACAATTCGGCGACGCTGATTCGCGCTCGCGGGCAGGAGTACGGCGCAGTTACCGGGCGGCCGAGGCGTTGCGGATGGCTGGACCTGCCGCTGCTGCGCTACTCGAACATGATCAATGGGACAGAGTGGCTGGTCGTGACCAAGATGGACGTGCTCGATCAGTGCGCGGAGATTCCGGTGTGCACCGGGTACAAGATCAATGGCAAGCTGACGGACACGATTCCGGCCGATATGCGTGGATTTGAGTCGATTCATCCGGTCTACACGACGCTGAAGGGCTGGAACGCGTCGACCGAGGGCATCACGGAGTTCGATAAACTGCCCAAGCTGGCGCAGGACTATCTGCACTTCCTGGAGAAGGAGTCGGGTGCGAAGATCGGCATGGTTTCGACCGGGCCGGAACGGGACCAGACGATGACGCTACCGGCATTTGCAGAGGCGCTAACGGCATAAGAGGGAATTTCATGCTCAGTTTCACGGTTCGGTTGCGGTTTGAAGAGGGAGATCATGACTCGATTGCCGAGTCGCTACGGCAATTGACCGCAGGGTCGCGGCAAGAGCCGGGATGCATCACCTACGTTGCTCACTTCGTGGTCGACGATCCGATGACCGTGTTGATCTACGAGCAGTATATGGACGAGGTGGCGCTCGAATATCACCGCAACACGCCGCATTTTCAGGAGTACGCCGGCGGCGGACTCTACAAGCTCAAGCACACGCGACAGATGGAGTATCTCACTGTGGTCGCATGATGGATCGCGGCAGTGGCAGGGCTGACCAGCCCCACGATCCCTGTGCGATAGTCGTCCAACAACTCGCAAATCGGCTTTCTTATTGGAAGAATTGCGGTTCACGCGAGTTTGTTTTGACTCTGCGGGTCAAATCGGTCTAGTATCCGGTACGGCTATGGCGCAGCGCGACCTCGATCATCGTGTTTTCCGGCCCAGTGCTGGCTTGCTGGCTCTTGCCGTTTTGATCACGACATTCGCGTCGCCGGCACTCGGGAAGGGCCCTCACCCGAAGCGCAACGACCAGTACAAGCACCAGATTGAGCAGTTGGAACAAGCATGGCGGACCGCGCAATTGAACGGCGACGTCGAGGCCATGGATAAGCTGCTTTCCGACGACTATGTCGGGATCACCATGACTGGCCAGGTCGTTACCAAGATGCAGCAGTTGGATCGGATGCGGACCCGCACCACCGTCCTGACGAAGATTGAGCTGGCTGATTTGAAGATCAAGCTGATCGGGACAACTGCAGCCATTGTCACGTCGGAGACGCAGGTGGAAGGTTCCAACGAGGGTGCCCCGATGCACGGAACTTTCCGCTACACCAGGGTCTATGCACGAACGATCTCCGGCGGGTGGAAGATCACCAACTTTGAGGCGACCCGCGTCGGTCGTTCGCCAGCGGCTCCCGAAGATAGACCTGCACGCGGGACGGAGTGGAAGCCGGACTGATTAGGCGACGGCGGAGTGAAGCGGGGTGGGAGCGCGCTTTACGGAGACTGCCGGTTTCGCGAGCGATCCAGAAAGGTTCAGGGCCAGCAGGCGGCGATCTAGCGATCGCGTTCCTCCGGTGAGGCGCGCGTCTTCCGGTTCTTTCGGAAGAGTGAACAGGCTGGCCGACCGCGGCACCGGCTGATGATTGGGCATTTTGCGGAGTGGCGTTACCGTAGTTACCAGGATGCCCTGATCGATCTGGGCACTCGGCGAGGAGGTCCGGAAACGGCTGATGCTGCTCGGAAACGTGGCCATGGTTCCTCCTGGATGGGGAACGTTCGTTCCTGGGTGGAACTAATATAGGATGCGCCGTGGGAGGACTCGTTGCTTCAAAGGAGCAAAAAAGTAACATGAATTTTTGAGGCAGCAGGTTACCGGTAGTGCTGCTCAGAAGGAGTCAGTGGCCGGCCACCTCGCACCAGCCCTGACGGATTCTGGTCCAGGTAGTATCCAAGGTCTCCGGAAGTACGCGGGTATCCGCAGTTACGGTCATGAAGTTGGTGTCGCCGGCCCAGCGCGGCAGGGCATGCATGTGGATGTGTCCGGCTATTCCCGCGCCGCCCGCCTCGCCAAGATTGAGGCCGAAGTTCATCCCGGCCGGGCGGTAGACAGCACGCAGGACAGACTCCACGCGCTGGGCGAGCGCCATCATCTCCGCCGCATCGCCGGACGGAAGCCCGGCGAGCGAATCGATATGGGCATAGGGGACGATCAGGACGTGACCGGTCGCGTAGGGATAGGCGTTGAGACAGAGAAAGCAGGATGTGCCACGGAACAAGACGTGCGCGGATTTTTCCGCATCTTCGACCGGCATTCCTTGTGCGACTGCATAGTCCACGGCTGCAATCATGTTGCAGAAGACGCAGTCGGAGTTGCCGGCGTCAGATTCCGGCCACGCGCTGAGCTCGGTCGGCACGCCCGGGCGGGAGGCGTCTTTCGCGCGGGTCACATACTCGTGGCGCCATGGAGTCCAGAGACGATTCATTGGCCGGAGTATAGAGCAATTGCCGGCAAGTGCGCCGGGGAGAAATTTCTCCCCATGCAATATGTGAAAAAAGGACAACAATCGCGGCGTCGCATAGGCCACGGGCATCTATTCTTCGAGGGTGTTATTACGGAAAGTGCTTCTCGAAAACTGTCCCGCGAGGCTGCATTTATAGCACGAACGCGGATTGACTCGGTCCCGTCGAACGTATATGCTTTCTATAAGCCACTGCGTGTGGGATCCAAGTGCAGCAGCTCCTATGTAAGATTTTCATTCCTGCCTGCCGAAGCTGATTCGGATAAACAACCAGCGCGTCTTTTCCCGGACCGTTGCTTGACACGCTGACAGCGCCGCATGAATGGAATGAATCTTGGGTCCGGAGTAACGCAACAATGACCGTAGAAGTCCACAATCCTGAGCAAACCGAGAGTAAACCCCTGAACACAGAACTTGAAACCCTAGCGCCCGAAACGACAACGGAGCATACCGACCTGTCCCCTGAAATCAACCCCACGCGTGAAACGTCCGAAGATGCCGGACACGCGCTTGCCGATGTGTCCGCGTCCAGCGGCGAGCAAGTTACCAACCCGGCTGAGGCTTTGGCGTCGCACTCCGAACCGGACTACGACGCCGCCGACTTTGCTGCGGCGCTGGCGAACTTCGATCGCGAGCAAGCTGCCGAGACGGCTGCTGCCCAGAATCTGACCGCCGAAGAGGTTGTGGTCACGGGCACCGTGGTCAAGGTTACGGACAAGCATGTCGTGGTCGACATCGGCTTGAAGTCCGAGGGCCTGATTCCGATCGAGCAGGTGCTGGATCTTCAGGGCAACTCCAAGTTTAATGCCGGCGACACCATCGACGTAGTGGTTGAGCGCGAGGAGCCGGAAGGCGGCTACCTGGTCAGCCACGAGAAGGCTCTCCGTCACAAGATCTGGGACAAGCTTGAGAAAGCCGCGAATGACAAGGTTCCGGTGAAGGGCATGGTCGTCAGCCGGGTCAAGGGCGGTCTGACCGTCGACATCGGCATCAAGGCATTCCTGCCTGGCTCGCAGATCGAGGTGCGCCCGGTGCGCAATCTCGACGGCTATATCGGGACCGAAATTGAAGTCCGCGTCATCAAGCTGAACAAAAAGCGCGGCAACGTGGTCATCAGCCGCAAGGAAATCCTCGAAGAGGAGCAGAACGCCAAGAAGTCGGTGACGCTGGCTACCCTGGAAGAGGGCACGATCCTTACCGGGACCGTGAAGAACCTGACAGACTACGGCGCGTTCGTCGATCTGGGCGGCCTGGATGGGCTGTTGCATATCACTGACATGAGCTGGGGCCGGCTCACTCACCCCCGCGATCTGGTCAACGTCGGCGATGAGATCCAGGTAAAGGTGCTGAAGTTCGACAAGGACAAGCAGCGCGTCTCACTGGGCTTCAAGCAGTTGACGCCCGATCCGTGGCTTGACGCGACCGAGCGCTATCCGATTGGCGCCCAGGTTCGTGGCCGCGTGCTGTCCGTGACCGATTACGGTGCGTTCGTCGAACTCGAGCAAGGGATCGAGGGCTTGGTTCACGTCTCTGAGATGACCTGGTCGAAGAGGATGAAGCATCCGTCGAAGCTGGTCAAGCCGGGCGACGAGGTTGACACGATTATTCTGAGCGTCAACCCGAACGACCGCCGCATCTCGCTAGGCATGAAGCAGCTCCAGGACAATCCCTGGGAGCAGCTTGAAGACAAGTACCCGATCGGCGCCATCATCGAGGGCCGGGTGCGCAACCTCACCGACTTCGGAGCGTTCATCGAGATCGAGGACGGCATCGACGGCCTGGTGCATGTCTCGAACCTGAGCTGGACCAAGCGTATCAAGCATCCGTCCGAGGTTCTGAAGAAGGGCGAAAAGGTCCGCGCCATTGTTCTTGGCGTGGAACCGGAGAATCGTCGTCTTTCGCTGGGCGTCAAGCAGCTCCAGCCCGACGTTTGGGACACCTTCTTCGCGCAGCATCGCGTTGGCGATGTCATCAAAGGCAAGATCCTGCGAACCGCCCAGTTTGGCGCGTTCGTCGAGATTGCCGAGGGCGTCGAGGGCCTGTGCCACGTATCGGAAGCAGTCGATCAGAACCATCAGCCGGTCAAGCTTGAAGTCGACTCCGAACACGAGTTCAAGATCGTCAAGATGAATCAGGAAGAGAAGAAGGTTGGCCTGAGCATCCGCGCGGTTGGAGAAGAAGCGAGTCGCGCTGAAGTAGAAAGCTACAAGGAACGCAGCAGCGACAAGGACCACAAAGATCACAAGAGCTCGTCCTCCAGCAGCAGCAGCACGACGCTAGGTGACCTGATCAACTGGAAGCGCTCGGAACGCGAGTAGCTTCTGAGGTTTAGTGAGGATCAAAGCAGCAAATTGGCCTTCCCAAGCGGGAAGGCCAATTTACGTTGCGGAGGAAGATGCGGGATGCGGGGTTAGATTGCGCGTGAGCTGGTCATGCGGGCCTCGCTGGCCTGCGGGAAGGGAGTGACCATCTTGGGAGTGACCATCTTGAGCGACGCGCGGCGCATGACCTCAAGCTCCGCCGGGGCGAAGAGATCGGCCGGTACGCCACCCACCGCCACGAAGCCTGGGTTGTCTCCGAGGGCCTGCGATATCTGGTTCCAGCGCAGGAAGGGCGACGTCGTGGGGAGAACGATCATGCGGCGCTTCGGTTCCGGCAGGGCGAAGTAGGCGGTCCAGGTCGCGAGAACTACGCAGATGACAACGCCGTTGATGTAGTTAAAAGCAGTGTGCATGTTCGGACTGAAAGTGAGCCACGCCGAGTGCACCAGATCGTTGGTCGCCATGATACCGAGGCCAAGGCTGACGCCAAAGATGCGGCTGCTATAGGAAAGCCCCATGGGCCGAACTGCGAAGCAAACGAAGAGCAGGAGACAGAGCGTCAGAATGCTCTGCGTACGCTGTAATTGGGAGACGGCGGCGACCATGAGGGCAGTTCCCTTAACGTTGGGCGCGAAGGCCGATCCCAGCGCGACCGCTACGGAAATCCCGGCAGCCCACTTGAAGACCAGCATTCCGAGGGTCTGCAAACCCTTAAGCGGCGCCATCGCAAGCCGGAACACGCTGTAAACGATCAGGAGCATAAGAACCGCCTCGATCGCGAAGCTTATCCAGTAGACGTAAAAGTAGATGTTGTATGCCGTGTTTCGAGTGAGGGAATGATCTGAGGCCGCATGAACGCCAGTCAGGATGATATTGGAGACAATCCGCAGGGCGAGGAAACAGCCAAGAGCGGCATAGTCTCTCCATTGCTTTTTGGCAATGAGGACACAAAGCGCTGCAACACAGAGAGCAGTTTCAAGATAGCCGAGCAGGCCAAGAAGTGAAATTGAGGTCACGCGCGAATCCCCCTGGACAAGTTGAGAATACCTTATCCAGAGGGAACGTCAATACTTATTTTGCAGCTATTTGCAGCTACTTGCTTACCAGCCTTCCATGCCGCAGCTACCCGAACCGGGTGCGCACATCGGGGTCGGCATGGCGCTCGTCTTTGCGCTGAGGGTCGCCTTGGCGGGGGCTGCATTGGCGAAGCTGGTGGCGATGGCTCCGGTTACGGCGAGGGCGACGACGAGGCTGCGAACGATGATTTTCATGGTATTACTCCCTTTTTGGTTACTGCGAGTGGGCCGAGCTAAAGATTTCTCTGGACACGCCAGATGGAACAACCTTAGGATGTATATCCTCACAAGTCTACGAAAATCAGTTACATAACCTGATATTATACTGACTTAGTTACTAAGGTAACCTTTAGTATCGTAAGCTATTGAATTTATGCAAAGTTTTTCATTATCCAACCGTACTCGCCCGGTAATGGGACGGCGGTTGAGCGTCGGAATTCGGGTTCGCCAACGAGATTTCTTGCGAAAACTACATCGTTTGGGGGATGCGAGTGGGTCTCAGGCAATAAATGAACGGTTCGGTGGGTTGAACCGTCGTCTACATCTTTTGGGGAATGCAGCCTGGAGCCTGTCAGTGAGTTCGTTCGTAGCTGCCCATCGTTTGGGCTTGGGCGAGGATGTGGGGTTTGGTGGCGGATTCGAGATCGGCGCGGCTGGCTCCAGCTTTGAGGTTGAGTTGGGCGTCGAGGGCGTAGAGCTTGAAGAAGTAGCGGTGAGCAGTGCCCGGAGGCGGACAGGGGCCAGCGTAGCCGATGCGGTGGAAGTCGTTGCGTCCCTGGCGGGCACCGCTGGGGAGTGTGGTGAGTTTGGGAGTGTTCTCCGGGAGGTTCGCGGCGTCCGCTGGGATGTTCCAGATCAGCCAGTGAGTCCAGACGCCGGCAGGAGCGTCGGGATCGTCGGCGATGAGGGCGAGGGATCTGGTGTTGGCAGGGACTTCTATCCAGGTGAGTTTGGGGGAGCGGTCGGCGCCGTCGCAGGTGTACTTTTCGGGGATCTTGCCGTTATTGGGGAATGCGGGTGAGGTAAGGGTGAAGGCCATGGGACTCCCTTCTTGCCGGCTGCTCGGGTCCGCGAAGTGGGGAGTGGGTGGGCTCGGGGAGCAGGAGCAGAGGTGAGCGCTGCGCAGGTGAGGATGAGGCGTGCTGGCGGATGCATGCGCATGGCGCTACTCCGGCGGGGAAGAATAGTACAACCGCGGAGGTTCGAGGTTCAAGGCAGGCACGAATCCCCACCCATGCGATGAGACGACCGCATGAACGGGGGCAACCCAGCTTTTTCGCACCCGGCTAAAAACTGGCGGGAGGCATCTGGTCCCTGAGCTGGGGGCTGCTGCTTGTGAACCCCACCTGGCAGTGCCAGTCGCCCCAGGTGTCCCTTGTAGCAGAGGTCCGCGGCGGCTCCTACCCCTCCCGTACTTAAGTCCTAAAGTACATCTTATAAAGGACTTAGGTCCGGATAAAAGTATATACCATTTCGCAAAGTATTCGTTTCAAAGGACTTGTTTCGCAAAGTACCTTAAACAAATGACTTAGCGAGGTTTAGTTTGCGTTTGTCTCGATGGAATCCAGGGCCAGGCATTACGCCGCGCGCCTCGATCCGTACATCTTAATTGTATATGGTGCATCAAGGGACTGGCGGTGGAAAAGCGGGGACGAATCTCGAGGTTCGAGGTTCGAGGTTCGAGGTTCGAGGTTCGAGGAGTTGGACGGTTTAGGCGGCTCCGACGACCAGGATGCGGGCGATGCCTGTGGTTTTGCGGCGGGGGCGGATTTCGATGACTACGTCGTGTTCGAGGGCGGTGGCAAAGTGCATGAGGCGCTCGACGGAGAAGCCTTCGAGTTTGTAGCTCTTGAGGGCGGAGATCTTGGGCTGGTTGATGCCGAGGATGCGGGCGGCCTCTGCCTGGGTGAGTTTGCGAGCGACGAGGATTTTGTTGATCACGACGCAGAGGCGGAGTTTGGTGTTGAGTTCCTCGGCGTTGGGCAAGCCGAGGTCGGCAAAGACGTTGCCCGAACCGACTTCTGCGATCACGGCTTTCTTCGTTTTAGGCATGTCTTCCTCCAAATCTCTCCTGGTAGTTTCGCTCAGCGTCTTTCAGACGGCTTGCGATCAGTTGCTGGTCCGACTTTGGTGTTTTGATCCCGCTCCTGGACTTCTTCTGGAACGTATGCAGCACGTAGACCGCAGCCGCAAACCGCACGGTGTAGACGGCTCGAAAGGTGTCGCCGCGATTGTCTTCGACGATCTCCATGACGCCCGGCCCTTCGCCCTTCCACGGCTTTGCATCTGGGTGCTTGCCGCCGAATTGGGCCACTCCGAGCGCAGCGCCGAGATGGGTGCGAACTTCCGTTGGAAATGTCATCAAGTCTTTCCTTGAAGAACCGATCCAGATCAGGGGTTTCTCATCTACGGCGAGTTGCTCTCGTGCCATTGGTTATCCCAGTTTTAGGATACACCTTATTGAGGTAGACACAATCCCACATCTCAAAGGCGAGATGTGGGGCACCCGGCTGGCATGTTCCCTTACAGTTTGGCCAGTATAGCCGCCGGAGCAGGCACAGCGGTGGTCACGTAGCATTGCTTTGTGGATACGGTTGATGCCGCAACTCGCTCACGAATGATGTCGAGAATCCGGAGCCGTTCCTCTCTGGACAAAAAACTGCACGACTATTTGAAGGGGCACAAGATCAAGCATGAAATGCATCCGAAAATTCATGGCTCGCCCGATGCACTTGTATACCCGAATCTGCTCGTGTTCATTGATGGCTGCTTTTGGCATTCCTGCCCCAAGTGCGGAAGGACACCGGACACAGCCCGTGCCTATTGGGTTCCGAAGCTGGAGCGGAACGTAAAGCGAGACCGAGCGGTAACGAGGCGCCTGAGGGAAGAGGGAAGGTCCGTTTACCGCGAGTGGGAGCATCGATTTCGAATTTGCCCTCAACTTCTGATGGGGCGGATTGCTCATCTCATCGATAAAGAACAGTCTACTTAATGACCCGCAGCAGTTCACTTTCAATTGCTTGTTGGTATACGCCGGCTTCTGGAAGGTTTGTGGGAGACGTAAAAGCTGTGGCCACTTGATCCACAGTCGTAGTCAGTTGCCCTCCTAGAATTATGTCGCGAGGCGAACCCTGTCCTTTGTCGGGACCAAGGTCGTACCACCGGAATGTCAGCGCTCCCGGCTGCAAGCCATAGTCGAGGAGGTTTCCTCCAAGGCGCTGAACAATCTTGTCCTTCACGGGTTTTGGGCATACGAAAAAAGTCCCTTGCTGCAAAGGCGTTCTCGCCTCAACACGTGACCCTTTATAGATTAGCTACGGGAGTATTCGTTCCGAGGCATTCTACTCAATAGCCGATGAGCAGAATGCCCTTGAGGGGGAGCTGAAGTCGTCCGCTCACATACAGCGTCTCAAGAAAGCTCTCAACCTTGGAAAAATCGTCTGATGAGCGATACGTGTTACGTACGGCTATCGCAAGATGAAGAACGTCGTGCATCATGCACGCCTGGAAAATATCCTTGAGGAACTGATTGTTGTCTACGGCACGGCCCGCCTCGACTTCAAGCACCCAGCCTGCACCGGCTGCGTGGGCGTCGGCATTGAAGCATTTCAGGATCTTGCCCTTTCGTCCAAATAGCACCGGGACGACGATCTTGCTTTCGGCGGTCTTCCCTTTCTCAACTCGGAACCCGAGCTCTTCCAATCCTGGCCGGAGGCGCGCCATAACCGCATCGCTGTGTTGGCTCGTAGTCTTAGCCGAGTCAATGGAGTTGGCGAGTTCTTCGAAGACGGCAACAATCGAAAGACCAAATTCCGGGGGAGGTGATGACTTTGGGAAATAAACCCAGTTGATCATCGAAGCTCACTCATCGAAGTCGCCAAATTGCCCCAGATGTCTGCATGAGTGACATATAGTCGGTGCGTCATCGCCATACTCGTTTGTACCATCCTCTGCGTCTTCAGTCCCGCTGTCATGTAACAGTATCCGCATTGAAACTACAACCTCAAACGGGCCGTACGATCCGCACTTTGGGCATCGCTTTCCTTCCAGGCAATTGACATTCGGGCTAATTCCGGAAACTACAGCGTCTATCAATGTCATGCCTCCCCGCTTGGATTCAGTCCTTGTGATTAGATTGAGAAATCGAGTTGGTTCACAGCAAGACCCTGCACTGCGGCTACTTCACGAGGGTGTCGTTGGAGTCTCGAGGAGCTGCGGTGTTTTGTTCGAGGATGGCTATGGCCCGGGCGCGGCCTTCGGGGGTGGAGTGGCGGGGGCGAGCATACCACTCCTCTTCCTTGCGGCGGCGGACTAGCTCGGCGCTGGCGGTGCCGATGAAGCTGTCGAGCGAAATGCCTTCTTTCGCTGAGTAAGCTTCGACTTCCGCAAGCAGCGATGGGTCGAGGTGGACCATGACAGCGCTCGATGATTCGTGTTTGGGCTCGCCTTGCATGCTTACTCCTCGTGTCGCAGGAGCTGGAGGAACTCCTGCGGGGTAACTACCTCAATTTTGAACCTTGCGGCTGCCTGGCGCAAATGGCGAATGTTGTGGCTGAGGATGAGATCAGCGCGCCCGTTGATGGCTGCTTCGAGCACGAGGTCGTCGTCGGGATCCGGCGAGATGGGCCGGTGACGCTCGGCGAATGGAAGCGGCTCGGCAAGCTCTTCGAGTTCAGAGATGAGCGATTCGACCTCTTGCGTCGTGTGCTGGAAGGCCGCGAGCTGGTCAGGCCGAAGAGCTACATCGCGATACTCGCATACGAGGGCATAGCTGAGGAGCAAGCATACGTCGCGCCGCAGAATCCTGATCACTGCCGCAGCCGAAGCTCCTGATCCGGATCGCAGTGCGGCGATGAGTACAGACGTGTCGAGGACGACCTTGGGACGCGTGTCTTGGTTCACTTCTACTCGGCTTCTTTCTTTTTGTTTCTGGGGCGGGTTTTGAACCAGATGGGGGAGCCTATGAAGCCGAAGGCTTCGCGGATCTGGTTGGCGAGGAAGCGCTCGAAGGCGAAGTGGAGTTTGACGTCCTTGTCGGTGAAGAGGACGAACGTGGGTGGGGCTACGGCGGCCTGGGTCATGTAGTAAATCCTGACGCGGCGGTTCATGGGGACGGACGCTTTCTGGAAGTCGACCTTGGCGAGGAAGCGGTTCATCTGGCCGGTGGTGACGCGCTTGCGGCGCTCGCGGGCGACGAGCTCGATTTTCTTGAAGAGGCCTTCGATTCCCTTGCCCGAGGCGGCGGAGAGGAAGACGAGCGGGGCGTAGTCGAGGTACTTGAGGTGGTCGCGGACTTGTTGCTCGTAGATTTTCTGGTCGGCGGGGGCGGCGGAGCTGCCGGACCTTTTCGCATCCCACCCCTGGCCAGTGGCGGGATTCAGGCTTGCGGACCTTTTCGCATCCCACCCATCGGCAGAAGCGCCGATGGATGGGGCACCCGGGCTTTTTGGGGCACCCGGGCTGTGGGAGGCGGGTTGGGGGTGGGTGACGAGGTCCCACTTGTTGACGACGATGATGACGGAGCGGCCGGACTCGTGGGCGTAGCCGCCGATGTTGGCGTCGAGGGCAGTGACGCCTTCGGTGGCGTCGAGGACTAGGAGAGAGACGTCGGCGGCTTCGAGGTGCTTGCGGGCCATGATGACGGAGAGCTTCTCGGCCATGAGGTGGGTCTTGCCCTTGCGGCGGATTCCGGCGGTGTCGACGAAGCGAAAGTCGTGGTGGTTGCGGG
This sequence comes from Acidobacteriaceae bacterium, assembly GCA_036390355.1. Taxonomy (GTDB): domain Bacteria; phylum Acidobacteriota; class Terriglobia; order Terriglobales; family Acidobacteriaceae; genus Edaphobacter. Next base: position 480 of record DASWCA010000503.1, on the reverse strand, counting down.
TGACGACTTCGTCGACAGCGTCGCGGGTGGTTCCGGCGATGGGGGAGACGATGACTCGGTTGGTGCCGGTGAGGGCGTTGAGCAAGGTGGATTTGCCTACGTTGGGGCGGCCGATGATGGCGATTTTGGTTTCGTGCTCCTGGAAGGAGCCGTGGGAGCGGAGACGGCGAGGGCGGTCTGGGTTTTGTGGATCCCACTCATCGCCAGAAGCGGCGATGAATGGGGCACCGGGCTGCTTAGGCTGGTCAGGTTCGAGGTTCGAGGTTCGAGGTTCGAGGGAAGACGGCGAGCGCGCGGATGTGGGGCGGCCGGAGCCGGCGGAAAGCAGGATTTCGCTGACTACGAATCATTCGGGTGTGCCGACCGATGCGCGGAATACGGCTTGGAAAATGGTGGAGCTGGCACTGGCTCAGATGGGTACGGCGGCAGAGGTGGCGATCCATATTGAGAAGGAGCTGCCCGTGCAGGGTGGGATGGGCG
>DASWCA010000502.1:0-4562 GCA_036390355.1 Acidobacteriaceae bacterium | reverse complement strand
TACTCGTAGGAGTGAATCGGCAGCGCATTACTCCCCAAAAGTCGCCAAGCATTTAGGAACTCTGATTCGTAAACCCTACGGCGTTACTCGCGAGTAATCATCGACTGTTCGTCCAGATGATTCCGTGTCGAGAAGAGCTATTGCGCCAATCCCACTGCGACTCGTGTACTCTGAGCTTTCTGGACGACGGCCACAAGCCGCGCTGGGGAATATAAGCGGGGTTCAGGGACGATGGAAGCGGAAAGACCGCGTTACAGTGCGACCGACGGCCTTGACGATTCTTCCGTTGCACTTCATGTTCAGGATCGGACGATATGGCTGGAAGCCGTTCTGCGCCTCGAGTGCCACTTGAGTTGAATTGTTGAACGGTATATTCTTCCGAACAATTTTAGGGGTTTCCCGCGCGATTATTTGTCCGGCAAGCCGGCGACTCCGTGATTTGCCGCGTTATTTTTTAGAGCGAGTTGGGACTGATACGGAAATCGAAGTATCCACGGCTCGATATTTCGGCGACGTCCTCAGTCGTTATCCCACGGAAAATTGAAGCTGTTTCTGGAGATGATCAAATGACCACTTACTACCGCGCCGTGATGGCGCAACTAGCCGTCCTGCTTCTCGTGATCGGTGCCGCGCCGCTTTTCGCGCAGTCCACGGCCACCATTGTGGGTGTGGTCAGGGATTCCGGCGGCGTTCTGCCAGGTGCGACGGTCACCGTCCGGAATGTGGATACGGGCCTGACGCGGAGCGTTCCGACCGGTGAGGACGGGGCCTACCGGTTTCCTGCATTGCCGGTGGGTCCCTATGAGATCCGGGCGGAGCTTTCAGGCTTCCGGACGACGGTACGGAGCGGCGTGCGTCTGCTCGTCGGGCAGGAAGCCGTCGTCGACATGGTGCTCGAGTTGGGATCGATTCAGGAGACGGTGACGGTCACGGCGGAAACCCCGCTGGTCGAGACCACGACAAGTGGGTTGGGCGCAGTCATCACCGCAACAGAAATCGCGTCGCTTCCACTCGGAGACCGCAACTACATCGGGCTGACCATGATGCAACCGGGAGTGAGCGAAAGCCGGACGATCGCCAACAGCGCGTACCCCGGCATCTGGTTCAGCAGCAGTGGCGCCCCTCCACGTTCCAACGGCTATTCGCTGGACGGGGCGGACATGCGGAACGGCACCGGCGTCACCACCTCCTCGGTGACCGGCCAGACGCTCGGACTCGATGGCATTCAGGAATACCGCGTCCTGACCAACGCCTTTCCTGCTGAATATGGCGGCGTCATGGGAAGTCAAACCGTGATGGTGAGCAAGGCCGGGACGAATCAGTTCCACGGCTCGGCCTTTTGGTATCACAGGGATCGCAACCTCGAAGCGGCCAACTACTTTGATGATCCTGGCACGCGCACTGAATTTTCGCGCAACAACTATGGCGGAGCATTTGGCGGGCCTCTCCGGCGGAATCGACTCTTCTTCCACGGGACCATCGAAGACGCGAGGGTCCGGCGCGGCACGACAAACATCTCCTACACGCTGCCGGCCGCCGCGCATGTGGACGGCGGATTAGTGCCTCGGATTCATCCGGCGATCAAACCGCTTGTGGATTTGTACCCGTTGCCGAATGCCCCGGGCGACCGGTATGCGTTCGTCTTCACACAGCCGGCGTCCGACCTGTACGGACAGGTTCGCCTGGACGCGAACCTGTCGACGAAAAGCACGGTGTTCGGGCGCTACACCGTAACCAATGGCGATATTACGGCCGCCACCTTCTTTCCGGGGTACGAGACCCACGCCGAAACCCGGAACCGCTTCCTGACGTTGTCGGAGAACCACATCTTCAGCCCGGCAGTCGTGAGTACGACGAGGGTGTCGTACAGCCGTCCGGACGCGCACTACGTGGCCGACTACCCGCGCCAGCTGCTCACGGATCCCCGGTACAACTTTCTGCCCGGCGAGGCCATGGGGGTCGTCTCCATCGGAGGCGTGACCGACCTTGGGCCATCGGCGAATTTTCCACGCGCGTTTGCGGGGAAGGAGTACACGGCGAGCAATGACACCAACGTTTCCGCCGGCCGGTCGTCCTGGAAGTTCGGTGTTCGAGTCAATCGTCCCCAGCAGTTCGTGCAGCAGGCGTTTTCGCGGGGTGGTCAAGCCAGCTTCGCCGATGTGACGACATTCCTGCAGGGATTGCCGAACTTTACCAGGGCACCGTCACCAGGCTCATTCAATTCCAAAACGTTGACGTTCACGACGGTCGGCGTCTACGCGCAAAACGACTTCAAGGTCTCTGAGCGCCTGACGTTGAATCTGGGTCTGCGGTACGAACCACAGACGCGATACAAGGAGAAGTTCGGGCGCGAATCAGCGATCCGAAACATCCTGACCGACTCGGCGGCCACGCTTGGTCCCTTGTTCAAGGACAACACGCTGGACAATGTCAGCCCGCGCTTCGGATTTGCGTGGGACGTACGAGGGAACGGCAAGACCGCCGTGAAAGGCGCGGCCGCGCGTCTCTACGACTTGGCCAACCTGGCTACGCCGCTTGTGCAGGCAGTTGCCGGGACCCCTCCGTTCTCGTCGCTCAGCCGCGTCAACAACGCGCCGTTCACCGTACCGTTCGAGTTGCCAGCCGAAGGGTCACCGCAAGCGCTTCGCATCATCGATTACAACCTGGCAGCACCCAATATGTGGCACTACAACGTCGCCGTCGAGCGGGAGTTGATCGCCAACATGGCCTTGACGGTGGCCTACGCGGGCTCACGCGGCATCAATCTCATCAGGACAGCGGAAGGCAATCCCAGAAGGCCCTCGCAGACATTGCCGGACGGTCGTCCGTTCTGGACTGGACAGGAACCGCGCGTGAGTCCGTACTGGAACACCATCGAGCTCAAGGTCGCTGACTCGGAGTCCAAGTACAATTCGCTTCAACTGAGGCTGAATCAGAGGCTGAGTCGAGGCCTCCAGTTTCAAAACTCGTTTACGTGGGCCAGCGCGAGGGACAATTACTCGGCCTTCTCCAACACAGACACTGGCGGGGCCGAGGGCCAGACCGGTGACAATCCCTTCGACCGAGCCCGCGATTGGGCGCCCATGTCAACCGACGTCAGGCTCAACTACCGGTTCAATCTGGTGTATCGCCTGCCCGATGCATTTCAGCCGGGATCGGTCGCCGGCGCGCTTCTCAACACGTGGCAGGTTGCGACGATTGTGCAGGCCACCTCAGGGCAGCCGTTCACGCCCGGACTGATGACCAACCGCTCCCGGAGTGGGCAACTGGGGGGGCAGGCTGGGCTCGACCGGCCGGATCTCATACCCGGGGTTCGTCCCAAAGACGTTACGAAGGGTGTCTCGCGAGGGTGCGGAGACATCAAGGCGGGAACGCCTGTGGGGACGGCGAACTTGTGGTTTGACCCGTGCGCCTTCACGATTCCACAGGTGGGCACGCTGGGGAACGCACCAAGAAATGCCTTTCGAGTTCCCGGCTATTCACGGGTCGATTTGTCGTTCATGAAGATGATTCCGCTCGGCGAATCGGTGCGCACTGAACTCCGCGTCGATGTGTTCAATGTCTTTAATCGGGTGAATCTCGGACTTCCGGACCGGATTGTGTACGGCGCTCTGGCCAACGTCGAAAATCCGTTGGTGACCGCAGCGCAGATCACAAGCGCTGACGCGGCACGGCAGGCACAACTGTCTGTGAGGTTGAGCTTCTGAAGACGTGGCGCGTGCGGCGTCTTCTCGTTTGATGGGCCCGTCTAGTCGCTAACGTTATCGAAGGTGTCTCGCCAGCACCACCCAGGTGCTCTCCCAGCTACTCGCGCCGAGACACCTCCGATAACGCTAGCGACAACTCATTACTATCCCCTCCGCGCGGTCCCCGGATCTGCAGACGCTGGTGCGGTCACGGCCTTAGATGCCGGGTCCGGCTCGGGACGCACGAGGATCAGAGCAACTCCGACTTGGTCTCGAATCGGGGAAAACCACTACGGAAGCAAGTTCACGGCCCGCCCACTGGAAATGCCCATCCGAAGATGGAACTCGCCGCACGCCCGTCACATAGGTTCTCGGGGAACTCGACACGTTTCCCTCACGGGTTCGGGTCCTTCTGTCCTGCGATGGCGCAAGGTTCCAGCCGGCTTACCCGCGGCCAGGCTATCGCAAGTTATTCAGGAAGCCTATAACTCTGGTCCCACTAGTGGGGCGCTTCGGTTCAGGGTATCGCGCCGTCGGCCGTGGCTCGCTCGTGCGAGCCTTGTCATTGCAACTTTGCGATGGCAGCTCTGGCAGCGTCCGCGACGGAGACCTGGGAGCCAAAATTCGATGTTCGGTGATCGTCCAGCAACAAAATCAGACGAGGGAGCGCCTCTCTCGCATTCAATGTTTCCAGCGCGTAGATCGCAAGCACTCGCATAGACGGACTCTCATCGTCCAGAACGTCAAGTAGAGGCGCAATCGCGCCCTTATCGCCAATCTGTGCGAGCGCCCACGGGACCTTGTAGTTGAGGTCTGCGTCTTTCAGCAATGGGATAAGAATCGGGATCGCCCGTGGATCGCGGAGTTCACCCAACA
>DASWCA010000501.1:0-14664 GCA_036390355.1 Acidobacteriaceae bacterium | reverse complement strand
ACGGTGGAGATGGAAGTGGGCGGAACACCGGTGCCGATGGAGGCTCCGCCGGAGGTGGCGCTGGAAGAGGTGACGAACGGGTAGGTGCCATGATCGATGTCGAGCATGGTGCCCTGCGCGCCTTCGAACATTACGCTTTTGCCCACTTTGATGGCGCGGTTGAGAAGAAACGCCGTGTCGGCGACGAAGGGCGCGATTTTGTCGGCGATCTCTGCGTATTGCTCATACATTTCATCGGGATCGATGGCTTCGCCGTTGAAGAGAGCGTGCGCGATGGTGTTCTTTTCCTGGCAGGCGTTCTGGATGTGCTTCTTGAGCAGTTGCTTGTCGAGCAGGTCGGCGACACGGAGACCGCGGCGCGCCATCTTGTCTTCGTAGGTTGGTCCGATGCCGCGCGAGGTGGTTCCGATCTTCACGCGACCGGGAGCGTTCTCGGCGCCGAGTTCGATCATGCGGTGATAAGGGAGGATGACGTGAGCTCGGTTGCTGATGAACAGATTGGCCGCGGAGTTTTTGTCCCCGGGTCCCCAGACCTGCAGTCCGGCGTTGCGCAGCGTGTTCACTTCCTTCATCAGGGCGAAGGGATCGAGGACGACGCCGTTGCCGATGACAGCTTGGGATTCCTGGCGGAGGATGCCGCAGGGAATCAGCTGCAGTACGAATTTCTTGCCGGAGATGGTGACGGTATGTCCCGCGTTGTGTCCGCCAGCGTAGCGGGCAACAACTTCGAAGTTGTCCGAAAGCACATCGACAATCTTTCCCTTGCCCTCATCGCCCCACTGAGCTCCGAGAACCACCGCGGTTTTAGCTTTGTTCACTCTGATCTCCAAACACACGCAGACGGGCTGCGGAAATGTCGTACACAGTGTTCAATTTGAAAGTCTCAGGCGGAGTAGCCGGAAGGAATCCTGACCAGGCTGTGTACAGCAAATTTTATCGCATTCACAGCGCAGCGCAAAGCCAAGCCGGACAAATGCCCAGAATGTGCCCCTGCCGAGAGATGCGAGTGTCACAGAACACAGTTCGGGTACGAATGGGTTTGCGTGCGTTACACTGTGCCCATGCCTGAGCTGCCCGAGGTGGAAACCATTGCACGCGGCCTGCACAAAGCGGTTGCGGGAGATCGAATCGAAGAGGTTTGGATCGGCGATAAATCGAATCTGCTGAAGTCTCCGGCGAGCGAAATCGCACGTGTGCTGCGGGGAGCGCGCATTGAGGGATTCCGGCGCGTGGGCAAGCACATTGTGGGGGATCTGGCGTCGACGAAGGGGCCAGCGCAGTGGATCATTCACCTGGGAATGACGGGACGCTGTCTGGTTTGTGAGCCCGGAGCAGAGCACGCGAAACATACACATCTGATTGCGAGCCTGGAGTCGGGACGCGAGTTGCGATTTGTCGATCCACGACGGTTTGGGAAGCTGCAGGTGCTGGAAGGGGCGGAATTCGCGGCGGCGGGAGCGGAGCCGATTGCGGCGGACCGGTCGGAGTTCGTCGAGATGTTCAAGGGGCGTAAGACGCCGATCAAGAGCGCGCTGCTGAATCAATCGCTGCTGTCTGGTATCGGAAACATCTATGCGGACGAGAGCCTGTTTCGGGCCGGGATAAGACCCCGGCGGCGGGCGGCTTCGCTGACGCGGGTGGAGCTCGCGAGGCTTTACGATGCGATCCAGGAGGTGCTGGCGGAGGCGATTACCGCGGGAGGATCGTCGGTCTCGAACTATGTGAATGCCAGCGGTGATGGCGGATTATTTCAGCTACAACATAGGGTGTACCAGCGCACGGGGGAGCCCTGCCTGGTTTGCGGGAGCGGCATCAAACGAGTGGTGGTGGCGGGACGCAGCAGCCACTATTGTCCTCACTGCCAGCGTTGACGCACGACGAAGAGATTGGAAAGGAAAGCCTGTCAGCTATGCCCTCCTATGCAATTGGAGTTGATCTGGGTGGAACGAACCTGCGCATTGCCGCAGTGGATGAGAGCGGTTCGCTGCTCTCGAAAACGACGCTTGGAACTGAAGTTTCGCGGGGACGTGAACATGTGGTGGATGAGCTGTGTCGCGCGGTCGAGGAGATGAGAGCGAAGTACCAGGGAAACGGAGAACTGCGCGGCATTGGAGTGGGGGTGCCGGGGCTGATCGACATCGAGAGTGGCAGGGTCGTCATGTCGCCGAATCTTCCGGGCTGGGAGGATTTCGACGTCAAGGGCGACATTGAGCGGCGGCTGGGGACTTCGGTGATTCTGGAAAACGATGCCAACGTGGCAGCTCTGGGCGAGCAATGGCTGGGTGCGGGGCGGAACTTCGACAGCCTCTGTATGTACACGCTGGGCACGGGCGTGGGCGGCGGACTGATTCTGGATGGAAAGCTGTGGCGAGGGTGGAATGGCATGGCTGCGGAGCTTGGGCATTGCAACGTGGAGCCCGAGGGGCATCCGTGCAAATGCGGGAGTTGGGGCTGTCTGGAGCAGTATGCTTCGGCGACGGCAGTGATGCGTTTGGCGCGCGAGGCAATGACCGGAGGAGGGGCGACGAAGCTGCGTGGGTTGGCAGAACAAGAGTTCAACTCGCGCATGATTTTCGAGTGCGCGATGGGCGGCGACACGGTGGCAAAGAGCGTCTTCGAGCGCGTGGGGCGCAGCCTGGGGTTGGCGATTGGGAACATGGTGAACGCGATGAACATTCCGTTGTTCGTGATTGGCGGCGGAGTTTCGAGCGCATGGGATGCGTTTGCTCCGGCGATGTTTGACGAGGTGCGGAAGCGATCCTTCATCTATGTCAGGACGACGGCATTGGATGGAAAGGGGATCGGCGGGAGAAAGCGCACTACGGTGATTACGCGCGCATTGCTGAGCGGCGATGGAGGATTGTTTGGGGCGGCGAGGCTGCCGATGGTAGCGGCGGTGGGGTAGAGCCGGGGAAAAGCCTCTGGGCCACGCGGGAAATTTGAGCGGGCGGAGGTCCTTCGCTGCGCTCAGGATGACACCTCGAAACAAAGGCAAGAGCAAAGGCAAGAGCAAAGGCAAGAGCAAAGGCAAGGGCAAAGCAAGAGCAAAGGCAAGAGCAAAGCAAGAGCAAAGCCAAGAGCAAAGCAAGAGCAAAGGCAAGAAGCAAAGCAAGAGCAAAGGCAAGAGCAAGGCGTGAAGATTGGTTTAGCGACACACCTTGTACTCGTTCCCACATTTGCCAAAGGAAGGCAAATATGGGCCACCGGGTTCCTGGGGCAATCCGGCTTCTAAGTCCAAAACAGGGTTAGCGGGCGTGGGCTCCGCGGGTGACTTGCTTGAGGGCTTCGATGAATTTGCGATTCTCCTCGGGGGAGCCGACAGTTACGCGAATAGCCGTGCGAGCGCCCCAACTGCCGGTGAGGGGACGGACGATGATGCCGTTCATCTGCAGGCGGCGCCCAAGGGCAGAGGCGTCTTCGCCGGTTTCGATGTAGAGGAAGTTTCCCCAACTCTCGACCGGCTCATAGCCGAGTTCGCGCAACTGCCGGGTTAAGACGGTGAGTTGGGCGGCGTTGTTGCGCATGGAGTTTTCGTAGTGTTCTCGGTCGTCGAGAGCAGCGAGGGCTCCGGCTTCGCCTACGCCGTTGACGATGAAGGCAGTCTTGAGGCGCACGAGATAGCTGATGAGTTCGGCGGGTCCCATGCCATATCCGACACGGGCGGCGGCTAGGCCGTAGGCCTTGGAAAATGTGCGCAGGACTACGACGCTGCGCTCGTGGCGCACGTAACTGATAGCGTGTGAGTAGTCGATGCCGCGCTCTCGGGCGAGCCAGTCGGCATACTCGAAATAGGCTTCATCCAGGGCGACAACGACGTTTTCCGGAAGGCGGTCGAGGAACCGATCCATCTCCCTGGCGGGAATCATGGTGCCGGTGGGGTTGTTGGGATTGGCGATGAAGACGAGACGCGTATCGGAGTCGATTGCGTCAGAAAGTGCATCCAGGTCGAATCCGTCGTTGCGGGTCGGCACCTGTCGCAACTCAGCGCCTGCGGAGCGGGTGACGATGGGATAGACAATGAAGGAATGCTCGCTGGTCACGGCGTTCAAGCCGGGAGACAGCAGAGTGCGCGCCAGGATGTCCAGTAGATTGGTGGAACCGGCGGTGACGATGAGCTGGTTGGGCGAGATGCCGTTGTGCGAGGCCAGGCGCTCGCGAAGGAGCACCATGTCATTGTCGGGATATAGGTGGACGGATTTGGACGCCGCTTCCATGGCGCGGATGGCGAGAGGAGAGGGACCGAATGGGTTTTCGTTCGATCCGAGTTTGATCATCTTCAATCCGGATTCAGCTTCTGCCTGTTGAATCGGCTTACCGGGTACATAGGCGGCCAGAGCGCGTACACGCTCTGGCACCAACTCCGCGAACTTACCCATGACTTGCCTCTTTAAGTTGCTCTAGAGCAGTTGCAGGATACCGGACCCTGTTATCCCACATTCGCCCAACAGCAGGGCGGATGTGGGCCACCGCATTTGTACTACTAAGTCTAGTCGGGACGTCGGCGGGGCGGACCGGAAGGACGGCGCGGAGCGCTGCCTCCACGGGGCGGTCCCGAGGGACGACCTGAGCCACCGCTGCCGCCGCGAGGTGGACCAAAGCGTTTCGCTCCGAACCCTGAGCCAGATGACGATCCTCCGCGTGCGCCGCCCGAGGAGGGTCTCCCGGAGCCTGAGCCGTAGCCTCCGGGACGGCCTGACGGACGGCCTTCACCGGAGCGTTTGAAATCTCCACCGGGACGCTTGAAGTCGCTGCTGCCGGGACGCGGACCAGAGCCGCCCGGCTTGCCGGGACCTCTGGAATACTTTCGGTCGCCGGTAAAGCCGCCGGGCTTCTTGTCAAAGCCTGATGCTCCACGATCCCCGGAGTAGGGGCGGTCGCCGAAGGGCTTGCGCTCGCCATAAGGCTTGCGATCGGCGAAATTGTCGGTGTTGTCGCTGCCGAGATCGCGATGCTTGCTCGGTTTTACGAACTTGGGTTTGGCAAACTTGCTGAAGCCAAAGCCGCCAGCCTTAGACGTGTCACGCTTCTCTGGCGCGTCGCCGAAGCCGCCTTCGCGTTTTGCGGGTCGTTTTGCGTATCCACCTTCACGCTTGTCGAAGCCGCCTTCGCGCTTCGCGTAACCACCTTCCCGCTTCTGGTATCCGCCTTCACGCTTGGCGAAATCACCTGCGGTTTTGCGGGCGAAGCTGCCGGGCTTGCGGTCAAAGCTTCCGGCTGGCTTGGGTGTGTAGGCGCGCTTTGGACGGTCTGCAAAATCACCTGTGGGCTTGCTGCCGAATTCGCTGCTGGGCTTGCGTACGTAGGGACGCTTGGCGGCGAAACCACTGTCGCGGCGCTCTTCACGTCCGAACTCAGGACCACGAGGGCGATTGAAGGTGCTACGCTCGCCGGACTCGGCAGCGGGCGTAAAGGTACGTCGGGGTGCTGCTCCGCTCGGGCTGCTGCGGTATGCGGCGGCGGATGAGGGCGCGGGTGCATCGGCGCTGGGCTTGCCGCGACGGCCTTTGACGAAACGCGCGGCATCGACGCGAGGTCTGCGCTCGGGGCGGTCGTCTTTTCTCTTGACCTTGATGGGCTTGGGCTTGAAGGGCGTGTCCAGCGATTTGCGAAGCTGGTTGACCTCTTTAGGCGTGAGGTGGCGGAATTCGCCGGGCTCTACGTCGAGGGTCAGCGAGCCGTAGCGCACGCGCTTGATCTTTTCAATGTGATAGCCAATCTGCTCAAACATGCGGCGGATCTGGCGGTTGCGGCCTTCGGTCAGCGTCACCTCGTACCAGGGATTCTCCTGATCGACGGCGAGTTGAATGGCGGCGGGTTGAGTGAGGACGGCAAAGGAGCGGCGCTCGACTCCGGGCTGCTTCTTGCCACGGGCTCCGGTGAGGCCGGGCTCGGGCGGCAGCATGATTCCGTTGCGCAGTTTGTCGATCTCTTCCTCGGTGGGCTTGCCGCTGACCTTCACCATGTAGGTCTTGGCGACGTGCGATCCGGCTTTGGTCAACTGCGCCATGAGGTCGCCGTCGTTGGTGAGGAGGAGAAGGCCCTCGCTCATATAATCAAGGCGTCCGACGGGGAAGACACGCTCCTCTACGTTCTTGAGCAGATCCATGACGGTGGGACGGCCCTCGGGATCACTGACGGTGGTCATGTGTCCCTTGGGCTTGTAAACTGCGAGATAGACGTGGCGCTCGGGGCCACGGAGCAGTTTGCCATCGACGCGAATTTCATCGAGACGCGGATCGGCCTTGGTACCGGGTTCGGTGATGACGTGTCCGTTGACGGAGACAACACCGGCGGCGATTAACTGCTCGGCTTTGCGCCGCGAGGCGAGGCCCGCAGCGGCTAGAATCTTTTGTAATCTTTCAGGTTTTGGTTCCATGGTACGCACAGCCTTTCGCTGAATCCGCTCGCCATCAGGCGATCGAAGAAAATGACACGTAGAAAAGATCAGGGGTTTTGCCGGCCCCTGATAGGACTCCCGAATTGCTATCGACCGATTGGGTGCTCGGTTTCGGGTACATTGCTTGACTCAGCTTCTGCTTGCGGCTGGCTGTCTGATGCATTTTGCTCCGGTGGTGCTGGAGCCTCTGGCGCTGGTTCGTGCGCTTCCGGAGAATTTGGCTCTGCATCGAGCGGCTCCGGTTGCTGCGATTCCGGCTGATCGCTGGCCGGAATCTCGCCGGTGTTCTCAGAAATCGCCTCATTGGCGAGTTCCTGCGGCGTGCTTTCCGCGTCGCTTGCGGGCTTCGATGACTTGGCATCGGGCTCGAAGAGCGACATGGTTTCCTGCGGCTCCGAGGGGGTGATTTCGATGGTTCCATCGGAGGCAAGCTGTGAGAACTCTTCCATGCTTGGCAGCTCGTTTACATCATTGAGCCCGAAGCGCAGGAGGAAGTCCTTGCTGGTTTTGTACTGCATGGGCCGTCCGATGACCTGCTTTCGTCCGGCGGTGGTGATGAGCTTGCGATCGAGGAGCGTGCCCAGAACGCTGGCCGACTCGACCCCACGAATGTCGGCGATCTCGGGACCGGTGACGGGCTGCTTGTAAGCGATGACGGCAAGGGTCTCGAGGGCAGCGAGGGAGAGGCGGATGGGCGGCTTCAGGCTCTTGGCGAAGGCGCGCACGACGTCGTGATGCTCGGGCTTGGTGGCCATGCGGAATCCGCCGGCGACCTGCCGGATTTCCATCCCGCGATCTTCATTCGCGTAGTCGGTTACGAGTTCGACGAGGATTTCGCGGAGACGGGTGCGGACGGCTTTGTCTTCGGCAATCTCTTGCTCGGTCTTCTTGGGCTGACGCTTGCGCGAGGTGGTTTCAGGGGCTTCGACGCTGGCGGATTCTGCGGGCGCAGGTTCGGCTTCGGAGACAGGCTCGGCGGGCGCGGGAGGTTCTGTAGGTGCGGCGGCGGTATCCGGGAGAGCGGACTCGGGCTCCTGTGCCAGCGGGGTCTGCTCGTCCTGGGCGTTGTCGGCCGAGATGGCTTCCGACGCGGATTCATTCGCTGCGGCCGCGGGAGCAGGAGCTTCGGGAATATACTCTTCGGATGTCTTGGCTGATTGAGTTTCTGGCTGATGTTCTGCTGGAGGCGGTGTTTGAGATTCCTCTTGAGATAGTCGCGCGTCTGCCGGGGAAGCGGGATTCTCTTCCTCGCTCTGATCCGGCGAAGTAGCGGCGCCGGGCATCAGGGGGCCGGGCTCGGGGCAGATGGTTTCACCGTTGCCATTGGAGAGCTCGGGTATTTCCATGCTATCGGTCGGGTTGGAGGAGGCTTGCTCGGCAATGGAGTCGGCCTGCTCAATGGCAGCGTTCTCCTTGGCGGAGGCCAGTTCGGCCAGAACGGTTTCCTTTAGAAGCGACGCCATCTGCTCCAGCGTGATCGGTTCTTCGGCCGCGTAAATAATGGCCTCGACTTTTGCTTTCAAACTCATCTTGACTCGCCTGTTGGGAAGAAACTCAATCTACTGCCAGTCATCTTTCACGGCTCCGCTGCCTTCGTCTACCAGGCGGTCGAATCCGGTGGACTTTTTCAGCACGACTTCGCCGAACACATCATCCTGCCGGCAGACCACGGCCTGCAAGCGGATCATTTCGAGAATTGCAAGGAACGAGCAGATCAACGCCGGACGGGAACGCAGATGGCGCAGCAGATGCTTGAGCCGAATCGGACGATCCTCGACCATCAGGCGCCGCCGCACGTAGTCGATCATTTGTGCAACGGTGACCGCCTCTTCATCGAACTGCAGGCTGGGCCGGTTCTTGGCTCGTTCCAGTATTTTCTGGAAAGTCCTTACCAAGTCGATGACGTCGGCGGAGAGCTCGGGCTCGGTGCCTTCGGCATCGCGGAATTCCTTGAGCGCGGGATTGGTGAGCACCGCTTCTTCGAGTTGTTGCTTCTGCAAAAGCATTTGCGCGGCTTGCTTGTAGCGCTCGTGCTCGAGCAGACGGTTTACGAGTTCGAGACGCGGATCCTGCTCGTCGGGCGGAGCATCGGGGTCGCGGGGGAGCAGCATCTTGGACTTGATCTGGATAAGCAGAGAGGCGGTGTAAATGAACTCTGCGGCGAGATCGATGTCGAAGTTGCGGATGTGCTCAACGTAAGCCAGGTACTGCGCGGTGATCTGCGCGATGGGGATGTCGTAAATGTCGATGTCCTGCTTGCGAATGAGGTCGAGCAGCAGATCGAGCGGCCCGTCGTACACACTGCCCACGCTGACCGAGAACGGGAAGATGTCGGCGAGAGCGGGAGCGGCTTTCTTCGCATCCTGCTTTGCGTTCTTCGTCGAATCGGGTTTTCCGGAGCCGGGCTTACCCGGATCGGAACCCTTGTCGGGGGTGCTCGGCGTGGTGGGCTGTTCGCTCATCGACTATTCCCCAACCTTCTCCGGCACTTGATAGGACAGCGACATGCGCATGGACTCGCGCACCTCTACGAGTGTCTGGTCGGCGAAGGCGCGAGCCTTAGCCGAGCCGGCTTCGAGGATATCCCAGGCAAGCTTCGGGTTCTCCTCGTATTTGTGGCGGCGTTCCTGGATCGGATTGAGGATGGCGACGATGTTGTCGGCGACCCATCCCTTGCACTGAATGCATCCGATTCCAGCGGTGGTGCAGCCCTCGCGGACGGCGGCCATAGTTTCGGGGCTGCTGAAAATTTTGTGCAGGTCGCCGACAGGGCAAATGTCGGGATTGCCCGGATCGGTGCGGCGGACGCGAGCTGGGTCGGTCACCATCGTCTTCAGCTTCTTGCGAACTTCGGGTTCAGGGTCGCTGAGCATGATGGAGTTGCCGTAGCTCTTGGACATCTTGCGGCCATCGGTGCCGGGAAGCTTGGCGGCTGGAGTGAGAAGCGGTTGCGGCTCAGGGAAGACCGAAATACGCTGTTCTTCAGGAATTGTGCGATCAACCGAGAACTTGCGCTGCTGGTCGAGCCAGTAGAACTGGTTAAAGCGGCGTGCGATCTCGCGGGTGATTTCGACGTGGGGAACTTGATCTTCGCCCACCGGTACAAACGAGGACTGATACATCAGAATGTCCGTGGTCATCAGGACGGGGTAGCCGAGGAATCCGTAGGTGTTTAGGTCCTTTTCCTTCAGATTCTCCTTCTGCTCTTTGTAGGTCGGCACGCGTTCGAGCCAGCCCAAGGGGGTCATCATGGAGAGAAGGAGGTGGAGTTCGGCGTGCTGAGGCACGTGGGACTGGATGAAAAGGGTCGCCTTTTCCGGATCAAGTCCGGAGGCGAGCCAATCGAAGGCCACTTCGAGGATGTTGGCTTTGACACGCGAGGTATCGGCGTAATCGGTGGTGAGGGCGTGCCAGTCGGCGACAAAGAAAAAACAGTCGTAGTCGTTCTGGAGCCGGGTCCAGTTCTGCAGGGCGCCGACGTAATGGCCAATATGCAGTTTTCCGGTCGGTCTCATGCCGCTGAGTACGCGGCGATTCATCGGGTGCTTTGTTTCTGCCGACATCCGTATCTCTCTCGGGGAACCCTTCGGATCGGAGAATCCTTGGGAAAGTGGGGCTGGCCAGCGCGGCCGAGCCTACGGGCAGCAGGCATAATCCGGCCCAGGCCGAAGAAGCTCCTACAACATGCCCGAAAGCTTGATACTACCACGCCGGAGGGGAGAGTTCTTAGTGCAATGAAGGGCGTTTGCTTGCAGCGGGTTAGCGCTGCGTTACCGTGACCTGATCGGTGCCGAGGATGGCGGTGTCGATGCGGGAGTGCAGATGGAAGGTCGAATCCATGCTTACGGCGTTTCCATAGCGGGGGCGCAAATAGCGGTTTGAAAAGTATTCCAAGGCGAAACGGGGAACTTCGACACCGTCGAATGCGACGGACTCAACCCGCACGTTGCCGACTCCATTGGCGGCCGCAGCCTGGGCGATGACGGTGACGTGGTGCCTGCCTGTGAAAAGCGAGAGCAGGGGGTTGCTGCGGGTGCGCCCGGCGGTCAGACGGTCGAAATCGACTTCGGCATCGCCATGTATGACGGCAGGCTGGCTGGTGAGATGTACATTCGAAACACCGTCGGGTAGGGTGACGCCACCTTCATTCAGGAAGGCGTTCCACTCGCGGGCGAAGATCACGGTCGGGTGAGTGGAGGGATGCGGGCTGTGTCCGTTCTGTGCGATCCACTGGAATTTGCGCTCGGCGTTGACGTAGGGGGGTGAATGCCTGGTCTGACCGTGGGCGATCGATAACGAGGTACATACTGCCAATGCCGCGATTACTGGCACCAGGACTGCGGGCACCTTGATTGCGAGACAACCGATCTTCATCTACGCCTGGCCTGAGTGGGCTGCGGCGCTGGTGGCGTACTCAGTTGCGGCTTCAAGAGCGTCCCTGTCACCTTCCAGCTAGCGCCGTTTTCCTGTGTAAACTCCATTGCCAGCGCTAAGTCGCGCGAAGCTGTTCCGGTCAGGTGATAGAGTCCGCTGGGGGTGTTCCATTCACTGCCGGAAATGGTCCAGCCATCGCGGCCTAGAGTTGCTTTGCCGCTGCCAGCCCGCACGCGTAGGGGCGATCTGCCATCGGGGGAAATTCTCAGGGCACCACCGCTCCAGTCAAACTCTGTCTCGGCTTTGGCGGATTTGGCGAGGGCAGTGGAATCCCATCCTGCCATTGTCATTCTGTATTTCAGTCCAAGTGTGCCGCTACCCAAAGATGCCTTCACCACGATTCCCAATTTTTCCACTTGAATCCGCGCTGCGGTCCCAGTGGTCTCGTATCGGGGCTCGTTGCCGTTGAAGTCGATCTTCCAATCCGAGGAGAAACTGCCTCCGAGTAGGTCGCCATGAGCGTTCTTGAGTTCCAGGACGTGGTTGCCGACCGTGAAGTTAGTTTCAAAGGCGGAGGCGACGGTAGTGCCCAGGGTCATGCGGCGCGCAGTGAAGTGTCCGCTGGAATGCAGGTTCGAAATCACGTTGTTCTCGGCTTCGCCGGAACCAAAGAGACGGTACCAGGGGCGCTTCTTGAGATGCGGGTTCAGCACCTCGTTCCATCGCTCAGGATTCAGGTCGTCGGTGGTCAGGTCAAAGGTGGAGTCACAAGCCGACGCGCCATCGCAAATGCGAGGGAAGCTGGCAGATCCGCTGAGAGCGATCTTGGCGATAGTCGCGGCGGCGTTGCGCAGGGTCAGGCGATTGTGGTCCAGTTCCAATCGCGCGCTGGAGATTTCTACAGGAACGGAGAGGCCGGGAACTTCGGCTCGCGTGTTTTTCAACTGCGCCGTGCCGATCACTTCGGGAGTAGAGAACTCCGTCCAGTTTCCGCCGATGGTGAGATCGATGGCAGCCGGGCCGGCGAGGGCGATCTTGGGCGCTCCGACGCCGGTGGCGCGGGCACATTGCTGGAGGCGCTCCAGCGTGGCGTCTCCCTTGACATGAAAAGCGAATCGCTCGTCGTCGAGCATCCCGTTCACGCTGGCGGGAGTGGCCGCGCCGAGGGGAAGGTCAAAGCTCTGCACAACGAGAGCCCGGATAGGGGCCTCTGCCGGAGCTTTGCGGCCGCGACGTTTGGTCTGGATCGGCTCCGCGGTATTAGCCATTGCGACCGCTTTTCCGACAACGAGATCCTTGCCGAGAACGGAGGAGTGAACCACGAGGTCGCTGATTACCATGTTGCCGATCCAGGTGGACGGCTGCTCGGTTATGCGCTTGGCATGGAACGAAGCGGAAACGGAACCCTTGGCGGTGAGATCCTCGGGAAGATCGCGCTTGGCGCGGCGCGCAAGGTTGAGCAGGGCGTCGGCAGGCAGGGTTTCGGCCATGATCGCGAGATCGTAATGGGGAGAGCGCAGACCTTGCAGGCTGCCCTGAACCGAGAGGAGTCCCCCTTCGAGTGGGATGCGGCAATCGGTGTTCTGGAGCTGATAGGAGCCCATATTGAGCTCGCCGGAACAGGTTGCGTTGAGATTTGCGGCGTTGCCGGTGGAGATGTCGTAGCGGCGGAAATCACGCAGCTTTGCGGCGGTAGTGAACTGGAGAGCGCCGGGGGTGCCGCTGAACTGGACACTGGTCTCAAGCGCTCCGCGCCAGCCGCGATCCTCGCCATAGATCAGGCGGGTAAGGTTTCCAAGCTGGACGCGCTCCCAAGTCATGGTGCCTTTCATGGCCGCATCGCGAAGGAGGTTGGCGCGCTGCATGGTCGTTTCGACCTTGACGGTGCCGGTGTCAGTCACGGGCATATCGGTGCGCACGGGATGCGCTTCCAGCCTCATACGCCACTGGTTCTCAGCCGGGCTCCATAGAGTGAAATCCGCTTCGGTGAAGGAGAAGACGCTCTTCTCCAAACCGTATTTGAAGTTGATTCGGCCATTGGTAGCGTCGATGTAGGGGAAGCGCGTACGGGATTGTGAAAGGCGGGAGGCAGTGGGAGCGGCTTGTGTGCGGGAGGCCTTCCACAAGAGGGACTCGAGGTTCCAACTCGCATCCTCGCGCTCTACCAGATTGAGGCTTGGATATTTCAGGCTGAGCCGGGCAATCTCCAACCGCGCGCGCCACAGCGAGCTGAGACGCAGGTAAGCCGTGACTTCTTCGGCGTGCAGTATGGGCTCTGCACTGTACGCGGGGTCGTCGCCGACGACAACGTTTTCGAGATAAAAGCCAGGATGGGGCAGCAGACGCAGCTCGACGGAGTCCACTGTGACCGGACGCCCGAGGGCATTGCTTATGGACTCAGTGACACGGCCCTTGTAGCGGCCCACGTTGATGAAGGGCGGCAGCACAAGGGCGACCACCGCAAGGGCGGCTGCTATCAACACTCCACGACGTATCGCTTTGCTGGCCACTTAACGCACCACGTGCAGCATTCGCGACCAGCGGGTTTCGTTGAAGAAGTGAGTGAGGATGTGGAAGAAGAATCCGATGCGGCTTCCCACGTCAGTCTTTGTGTACTGGTCGTCTGGCGTTTCGAAGGACCAATATATGAACATGGGCCGGCCTACAACGTTTTCACGCGGAATGAATCCCCAGTAACGGCTGTCGTAGCTGACATCACGGTTGTCACCCATGCCGAAGTAAGCGTTTGACGGCACGACGATGTCTTCGCCCTGAATGTGATCCTGCTCGGTAAGCTGCCACTCGGGCGCGAGTTGGTCATCGCGGGTCGGAGTCACGGCAGGGAATTCGTCGCGGTAGGGCCGGTAGTCCCCGAGGGAGTGGATGGCGTAGGGCTCGTCCTGCACCTGTCCGTTGAGATACACCTTGCCGCCGCGCAGGTGGATGTGATCACCGGGAACGCCGATGACACGCTTGACGACGAACAATCCTGGCTCGGAGGGCGAAACGAAGACCACAATGTCGCCACGTTTGGGATCGCGGTAGGGAATGATCTTATCCGCGAAGCTGGACTTGGGAGCCAAACGCACGCGGTCGACGAAGACGTGATCACCAATCAGCAGCGTGCCAACCATGGACGAGGTCGGAATCTCAAAGGCCTGCATGCAGAAAGTGATAATGAACAGGCCGATGACAAGCACCGAAGCGATGGAGGCCACGAATTCCGGTGTCGTTTCCTTCGGAGGCGCAGGCGTCTGCTTCTCTTCTGTTTCTTTCGCCAACTCTTTTTCTCTTGCTAGTTCTTTCGCCAACTTAGTCCATTCCTGATCTGGCTGGCCTCAGGGCGCCAGGCGCAGAATCCGTTGCCAACGCAAATCGTCGAACACGTGGAAGATGCGGGCACGCAGAGTGAAAATTTTATCATCCGCAGGGTTGCTTGCCATGGAATCATCTTCATCCTCGGTTTCCACCATGCTGAAGTAGATCACCATGGGACGTCCGATGATGTTTTCACGGGGCACAAATCCCCAGTAACGACTGTCCAGACTCTGATCGCGATTGTCTCCGAGAACGAAGTATTGACCGCGGGGAACAATCAGCTCTCCATCTTCTACCAGGGAGCGCAACCGGGTGGCCCAGTCTACGCTTACGTTTTCATTGACCCAGTTGCCGCGAGGGAAATTGTCGCGGAACTCATCGGGAAAGTGCTCCTTGAAGACCACGTAAGGCTCGTGCAGGGCGCGCCCATTTATGTAGACGCGGCTGTGCGATAAACGTATGCGGTCTCCGGGCATTCCGATGACGCGCTTGACGAAGTGCTGCGTCGGGTCCACCGGATAACGGAACACGATGATGTCTCCGCGATGAATGGCACGGTAGGGAAGAATCGATTG